>JBBDRH010000329.1:0-4538 GCA_040905645.1 Actinomycetota bacterium | reverse complement strand
GAGAACGCAGCCTGGGGGCGCCTCACGCCGCCAAACACTCACAAGGTTAGCTGAAGGGGCACTAACTAATTTTTAATGAAAGGCGGGGTCACCACTGCTACCGGAAGCTGCTTGCCGCGGATATCGATCGTCAGGCTGGTCCCCGGCTCCGCATGCTCCCTGCCCACGAAGGCCAGGGCGATGGGCGATCCGAGGGTGGGCGAAAAGTTTCCGCTGGTCACCTCGCCGACCTGCTCGAACCCCGACAGCACCGCGTGCCCCGTGCGCGGGATGCGGCCCTCCGAGCCGAGCAAACCGACGAGCTTGCGGTGAGCTCCCTGCTCCTTGATCTTCAGCAAAGCTTCCTTTCCAAAAAACTGCTTGTCCCAATCGATGACCCACCCCAGGCCGGCTTCCACGGGGTTGATCTCCGCGGAGAGCTCGTGACCGTGCAGCGGGTATCCCATCTCCAGGCGAAGGGTGTCGCGCGCTCCGAGACCTGCGGGCGTTATGCCGTGGGGCTCTGCAGCTTCCAGCAGGTAGCTCCATACCGCCGGAGCGTCGTCCCAGACTGGAAACAACTCGTAGGTTACCTCACCCGTGTACCCGGTGCGGGCAACCATCACATCGATCCCGTTCAGTTGCAAGTTCGCGAAATCGTGCATCTTCAAATCTTCCGATCCCGGCATTCTCGGAACCAGGAAGTCCCGGGCCCTGGGGCCGGTCACGGCAACGATCGCCCAGCGCAGGCGAGCGTCCGTCACCACGACATCGGGGCCGCTCAGGCTCTGCAGGAAGCGCAATACCGCGTCCATGTTGGAAGCGTTGGGAACCACCAGGAAACCGTCGGGCCTGCGGTAGACAAAGATGTCGTCCACTACGCCGCCCTCGGCGTTGAGGACCAGGTTGTAAGCCGCTCGCCCGGACCTCAGCTTGGCGATCTTGCCCGGCAAGGCAACGTCGAGCGCAGAGGTGGCGCCGGGGCCCTCGACCGTGATCTTGCCCAGGTGGGTGACATCGAACATCCCGATGCCTCTTCGCACCGCCTTGTGCTCGGCGATGGTGCCCTCCCGGTAGACAAGCGGCATCAGCCAGCCGCCGAAGTCGGTGAGCTTGGCCTCCAGCTTCAGGTGCTCGGCGTACAGCGGGGAGGTGTAGGTCAAATTACCTGGGCCTGCGGTTCGCCCTCGTCCTCTCTGGAGTCTCCATCAGAACCCGCAGAACCCGCCTCGTCCTCCCCCGAGACGAGGGCATCCTGGCTGGGCCTTTCCAGGCCGTATTTGATCAGCAGATCCACGTAGTCGCGCTGGTAGAAGATCTTGCACTTGACCTCTGGATAGAGCTCTCGCAGAAGGCGCACCTTGCGATTCTTCTTCGTCACCAGCTTCTGGTTCAGGGTGGTTATCTCGATGTAGGTGTCGTACGCGGGGAGGTAGAAATCCGGTCGAAACCTCTGGTTGGGCTCTCCATCCTTGTCCCAACCGATGTCGAAAGACCGCGGCTCGTAGTCCCAATCGATCTGGTAGAAGTCCAGAAGCTTGGCGAATTGCCGTTCGGAGTTGTGAGCAAACTCTGTGGTCTCACTCGGAGGCAGAGGTTCCATCTCACCGCTAACCATCTTCGGACTGAACCTACTCCTCGCCTTCCGCCGTCCGCTTCAGCTTGGCGGGCTCGGAAACCTCTTCAGGCCTCTCGCTCACCTCCCTGGCTCTGAGCGCTGAGACCGAGCCCTGGAGCTCCTCCAGGACCGGGTCGATGGCGATTCCAAAGACACCTTGGCCACCCTTCAACAAATCGTAGACCTCCTCCGGCGACTTGCAGGCGTAGACGGAGGTTCCATCGCTTGCGATGGTCACCCCGGTCAGGTCGTGGCCGAGGGCGTGCAGGTAGTCGATCGCCTCCCTCACCCGCTGAAGGCTGACACCGGTTTCAAGCAGGTTTTTGATCAGCTTCAGGTCGACCAGGTCGTTGAACGAGTACAAACGCTGGGAACCCGATCCCTGTGCAGGACGGATGCTGGGCGGCACCAGTTTGGTACGGGCCCAGTAATCGAGCTGGCGGTAGCTTATCCCCACGATGTTGCATACCTGGGGTCCCCTGAAGCCTTCCTCGCTGCTCGACTCCACTCACTACTCCCTTCGGTGTAATTACGTGGACGTCACGCTATAGGGCCGGCATGGGAGGGTCAAGGATCTCGGGGTGAGATAAGTGTGAGGTTCAACTTGAGGGTTCCACATGAACCACGTGATGTCGGAGGAGTTGGGCAGCCTGGGACGGCTCAAGCCGGCCGGACTGGTGAGGCACTAACCCTGGAAGTCCTCCGGGTTGACGTCCTCGAGGAAAGCCCGAAACTTTTCGACCTCGCTCTCCTCCTCGTCGTCCCTGATCGTGATGCTGGCTTCCTCGACGACCTCTTCCGAGGCGAAGATCGGCACCCCGGTGCGGACCGCCAGAGCGATTGCGTCCGACGGCCGGCTGGAGATCTCATAGGTCGTCCCGTTACGGCTGAGCTTGATCGACGAGTAGAAGGTGCCCTCACGCAGCTCGACTATCGAGATCATGTTGACCTCGACACCGACCTCCTCGAGGATGGCCTTGAGAAGGTCGTGAGTCATCGGCCGCTGAGTGACGACTCCCTGAAGGGCGAACGCGATGGCGGTCGCCTCGACGGCGCCTATCCAGATGGGAAGGTATCTCTCGCCGTCGCGCTCTTTCAGCAGCACGATGGGCTGATTGGTCGGAAGTTCGACCCGAACACCAACAAGGTTGAGCTCGATCAAATCGCCTCTCCAAACGCTCGAAGGCTCAGCGTAGCATAGGGCAACTCGGCAGGACCTGTGGGTCCGAACCTCCTCAACGCCACCCCAGCATTCGCCGCAGGGCGTCCGGCTGGGCGTTCAGGGCGGCGACGTCCCTGACAGCGACGATGTAGGGCAGATTTCGGTACTTCCCCTTGAACCCCAGTCCGTACCCGACCACGTACTCCTGGACCTCGAAGCCCACGTAGTCGATGGGAAGCTGGGCAATGCGCCTGATCGGCTTGTCCAGCAGGGTGCACACCTTGAGCGACGCAGGTGAGCGGTTCCGAAGCGTTCGCAGCAGAAAAGAAAGCGTCAAACCGGTGTCGACGATGGTCTCGACCACCACCACGTGCCGGTCCTGGAGCGATGTGTCGAGATCCTTGATGATGCGGACGACTCCGGTCCTGGGGGTTCCCCCCGCAAACTCCGAAACCGACAGAAAGTCTATGTCGGCATCCACTCCGATTTTGCGGGAGAGGTCCGCCAGAAACACCACCGAGCCCTTGATTACCGATACGAGCACGGGCCGCTCCCCCGCCAGGTCCTCCCGGATCTGTTTACCAAGCTGCGCGACGCGCTCCGCGATCTGTTCGGCTGTGAAGCGGATGGCGGCCTGGTTCACCCGGATTCCGCTCTCACGACGGCTCCCGCCGGTCCGATCGGCCGAAATTGTTTTGGGCGGCCCGGCTCACCTAAGGGCCGATAGCACGGGGGCAAACAGTGAAATTAGGCCGGCGAGAGCACTCCTGCGACTCCTGGGAGCACGGCAGAGGCTCTCGCCGCAGCGCACGTCGAGCGGAATCGTCAAACCCCCGGGGACGTCGACCACCAGGACGCTCCCATCGGGACGGTAGCGGGCATTGGGGGCCGGGCTTGAGGCTCCGACCAGGACCTTGACCTCCTGGGAGGGGACGAGGCTGAACGTGGTTCCATCTCCGTAGGTTAACTGGCCCCAGGGCCGGTTGGCCTCCACTATCGAGATCCGCTTGAACGCGTCGAAACCAAACTCCAGGACTAACTGGGCCTCGGCGAACGGGTCGGGACTGCCCAATATCACCGCTATCCTGTCCTCGCCGTCCCGACTGGCCGAAGCGACCAGCGACTTGCCCGCCTGGCGCGTATTGCCGGTCTTGACCCCGGTCACGCCCGGCAGCCTGCCCAGGAGCTCGTTGCGGTTGACCAGCTTTCGTGGCGCCGGTCTCCCCGGCCAGGGTATTTCGTGGTTGGGGGTGCCGACGATCGTGCGGAACAGCTCGTTGCTCATGGCCGCCCTGGTGATGAGCGCCAGATCGTACGCGGTCGAGTAGGCCCCGGGGTCGTCGAGCCCCTCCGGGTTGGTGAAGTTGCTGTCCAGGGCCCCGAGCTGTTTTGCCCGCGTGTTCATCAGCTCCGCAAAGCCATCCACGCTTCCCGACGTGTGCTCCGCCAGAGCAATCGCGGCATCGCTCCCGGAGGGAAGAAGCAGCCCGTACAGCAGCTGCTCGACGGTGAGCCGCTCCCCCGCGGTCAGCTCGAGCTCGGTGATCAGGGGATCGTTAGCCCCGATGGCTTCGGCCCGGGCGGACGCGGTGACCATCTCGCCGGGCGGGTTCTCCTCGATCGCGATGAGGGCGGTCAGGATCTTCGTCGTGCTGGCGATCGCCCGTCTCGCCTTGGGGTCCTTGCTCCACAGGATCGACCCGTCGCCGGTGACCAGTATGCCGCTGGCGGCGGCGATGCCCGGAGCGGGCACGGTGGTGGCAATCGTCGCGGGCTCCG
>JBBDRH010000328.1:1118-4621 GCA_040905645.1 Actinomycetota bacterium | reverse complement strand
AGCCGGACAACTTCACCGACACCGTGATCCTGGGCCAGGGAGAGCGATCGATTCTGGAGGTCAGCTACAAGTTCCCGGGCACCTACATGTTCCATGCCCACGTGAGCGAGTTTGCCGAGCTGGGCTGGAGCGGCATGTTCCAGGTGCTGGGGTGAGCACAACCACCGATACCCCGCCTGCCAAGGACCCGGTCCGCCGACGACCGGCTCTTTTGTTGGTGCCGCTTGTGCTCACCGCGGCAATCGTCGCCTTCTTCATCGTCCTGGGCCCGGCCGGGATCTTTCCGGGCGATTTTCCTCCGATCGAGGACCTGACGGTGGGGCGCGTGACTCTGAACCCGAACGAGATCGAGATGGTCGTGACCAACGGCGGCCCATCACCTGTGACGATCGCCCAGGTGCTGGTTGACGACGCCTACTGGGACTACTCCATCGACCGGGACGGCCCCATTGACCGCCTCAAGTCGGCGACCCTGTCGATCCCCTACCCCTGGGTCAACGGCGAGCCGGTGAACATTGCCCTGGTCTCCTCCACCGGGTTGACCTTCGAGCACACCATCGAGGTCGCCACCGAAACTCCCGCCGTCGACGGCAGGTTCCTGGGCACATTTGCCCTCATCGGGATCTACATCGGGCTGATCCCCGTTCTCATCGGAATGACCTGGAAGCCCTTCCTCGCCAGCCTCGGGGTCAGGTGGCTGAACTTCTTCCTGGCCTTCACCGCCGGTGTACTGATCTTCCTGGCATTCGACACCGTGGTGGACGCCCTCGAGCAGGCGGCTGCTTTGCCTTCGGCGATCGGAGGCGTGGGGCTGGTCGTCCTGGGGGCGATCGGAGCGTTCGTCATCACCTATCTGGTGGGCCACAAGTTCCGGGGAAGACCGGGCACCGATCCCATGGTGGTGGTCGCCTTCACCGTGGCTGCCGGAATCGGGGTGCACAATCTCGGGGAAGGGCTGGCGGTAGGAGCAGCCTACCGGCTGGGCGAGATTGCTCTCGGCACCTTCCTGATCATCGGGTTCGCGATCCACAACACGACCGAGGGACTGGGCATCGTCTCGGTGCTGGGTGATCGAAAGACCTCGATTCTGCTGCTGCTGGGGCTCGGGGCCATCGCCGGCCTTCCGACCGTGATCGGTACGTGGACGGGCGCTTTTTTCTTCTCGCCGACCCTGGCCACGATCTTCCTTGCGGTGGCGACCGGAGCGATCGCTCAGGTGGTCGTCGAGGTGATGGGTATAGTTCGCAAGCGCTCGGAGGGCGGGCTCACCTCGGTCGAGTCTCTCGCCGGCATCGCGGTGGGCCTGGCTGTGATGTACGTGACGGGGGTATTGATTGCAGCATGAGACCGATTTTCAAGCTGACCCCGGTCCTTTTGTTTCTGCTCGCCGCCTGCGGGGGCGGCAACACACCCAGCCCCGAGGCTGAGCGCGGCAGACACCTCTATTTCGAAAAGGCCTGCGCCGGCTGCCACACGGTGGATGGATCCAAACTCATAGGTCCGACCTGGAAGGGCCTCTACGGCCAGGAGGTGGAGCTGGCCGATGGGTCCAAGGTGGTCGCCGACGACGAGTATCTGCGGGAGTCGATGCTGCAGCCGAGCGCCAAGACGGTGAAGGGTTTCCAACCGGGGCTCATGGAGACGGTGATCAAGCCCAACTCGTTGAGCGAGGAGCAGGTTGACGCACTGATCGCCTACATAAAGGAACTGAAGTAAGCAGAGGTTAGACTCCCTTCGTCATGGCTGCTCAGCCGGCTCCCAAACCCCACTCCACGCGAGCCAACAAGGCAGCCTTGCTCTCGCTCCTGGTCACGCTGGTTCTCATAGCAGCGAAACTTTCGGCGGCGATCGCCACCGGGAGCCTCGCGCTTCTGTCCGAGGCCGCGAACTCCGGCCTGGACGCAGGAACGTCCGCCATCACTTTCCTCGCAGTCAGGATCTCCTCCCGCCCGCCCGACAAGGACCATCCCTACGGACACGGCAAAGCCGAAAATCTCTCGGCTCTCTTGCAGACAACGGTCCTGCTGGGTCTGGCGATGTACATCGCCGTTCAAGCGGTGGTCCGGCTGCGAACCGGTTCGGAAGCCGTCGACGCCGCCTGGTACGCCTTTGTGGTGGTGGTCGGGTCGATGGCCGTGGACGCAAGCAGGTCGTACATTCTCACCAAGTTGGGTCGCGAGGAGCGCAGCCCCGCACTCCTGGCCGATGCTATGAACTTCCGGGCCGATCTGATGACGTCGGCTGCGGTGCTGGTAGGTCTGATATTGGTGAGGCTGGGCTATCAGGGAGTCGACGCGATAGCCAGCCTGGTCATCGCCGGGTATGTGGCGCTGATGAGCATCAAGCTCGGAAGGGCCAGCGTGGACACGCTGATGGACCGTGCTCCGGAAGGGTCGGCGGAGCGAATCGCTGAGGCTGCATCTCAGGTGGAGGGCGTCGACGAGGTCCGCAGGGTGCGGGTGCGGTACGTCGGCGGCGAGCCTCAGGCCGATGTGACCATCGGCATCTCGAGGAGGATACCGCTGGAGATCGCCCATCAGCTCACCGAGGACGTCGAGCGAGTCATCCACAGTCTGGAGCCTGGGGCCGATGTCGTGGTTCACGTGGAGCCGGTGGCCGACGAGACCCTGATCGCCCAGCAGGTGCAGGCGATTGCCCTGCGACAGCCGGTGGTTGCGGAGACGCACAACATCTTCGTCACCTCCCACCCGGAAGGGCACCACATCTCACTTCACGCCCAGTTCCCCGGCACGATGCCTCTGGCGCTGGCCCACGCCTTCGCCGAAAAGCTCGAGCAGGAGATCCTCAAGGAGATCCCTGGAACGGTACGTGTGGACACCCATCTCGAACCGTTGGGAGAAAGGGCCCTCGGCAGCGATGTGACCGGCGAGAACGCTGCCCTGGTCGACTGGACGGTGGCCCTGTCGCAGAGCCTCCCCGAGGTGGACAACTGCCACGAGGTCCTCGTAAGTGAAACCGAGGGCGGTCTGGCCGTCGTGATCCACTGCGAGGCTGCGCCCAACCTGTCGGTGAGCGCAACCCATGAGGCTGCCACACAAATCGAGGACGCAACCCACGCAAGGTGGCCTAACGTCCGCCGCGTGACCGTCCACTTCGAGCCCGCGGCCGAGCAGGCCTGATGCTATGGTTTTGAAGTTAGGGGCTGTGGCGCAGTTGGTAGCGCGTCTGACTGGCAGTCAGAAGGTCAGGGGTTCGAATCCCCTCAGCTCCACTTGACCCATCGGTGCGCGGGCTGCCAATTCTTTCTCAATTGCCTGGGTCTGAGTTCGACTGACGATTAGGGCCTGGCGGGCAAAAGGGTCGAGACAAAACCGCAATTATGCTAATGGCTCCAATAACGGAGCTAACCGCCTGGTACGTACCGGGTTGTTTCCCCAATCGTTCATTTGCACGAAGAGTGCGCCTAACGACTTGGCGTTTCAGCCTCTACGGACCCGCCTCGTCGCCTCGCCGTCGGCAGGTCGCCCGTTGGAGCGGGCCGT
>JBBDRH010000328.1:0-1108 GCA_040905645.1 Actinomycetota bacterium | reverse complement strand
TGCGGCTAGGCAGGTGACACATCAGTCATCGACGCCCGGAGGAGCGCCGGCAAACACCAAGGCACCCACCTGGTCAAGCAACCCTAGATCATCTCGATGGTTCCAGATTCAACAATCCTGCCATGAACGAGAGATCCGGAAACGCATGCCGGAACGCGGCGGCAATCTGGCGCTGACCCTCCCCACCAGGACCAGCTGTCGTCGGCCGCAAATCATGACGGACGTAGTCATCCGCGAAGGCTTCCAGCGCCACATCAATATTCCCGCGGTTCCACACCTCGTCGTAGAAATGAGCTACTAGGCGCTTGTTCTCATTGACCACATCGCTCGACTCCATGGCTTCCCCTCTTAGCCGGCACCGCCCGCCAATAGAAGGGCGCTGCCTGTCGCCCTCATGCGGGCCGTATAACGCTCCGGTTCAGCGGCGCGCCGCGCGCAACCGATTGTTAGGCGCCGCTGATGATTTCATTGCGTCGACATTTCTCCGTCACCGGTGTGGTGTGATGACTCCGAATCAAAGATCACGGTCTCCTGGCCTACCTCTACTTCGCCGTACTTGAGGTTGCCGACGCGCTCGTAGACGTGCAGAACCGCACCGGTCGTGTTCAGCTGTGTGTCCACAAGCCGGAAACTGCGCGGGACCGCGCCTTCACCGAACAGGCGCTTGCCGGTACCGAGAACAACGGGAAATTGCCAGATACGTAGCGTATCGATGAGATCATGCTTGAGTAGGGTCTGAAGGAGGTTGCCGCTCCCGTGAACCTGAATCTCGCCGCCTTCCTGTGCCTTGAGCTTCGCGACCTCCTCCGGAACCTCGCCCTTGAGCAGGATGGAATTGTTCCAATCGACCCTATCGAGGGTCCTAGAAGCGACGAACTTCGGCCGGGTGTTGAGCGCTGTGGCATTCTCGTCCGCCGGATCAGTAGACTTGGGCCAGGAGCCAGCGAAGATTTCGTAAGTCTTCCGACCGAGAAGAAAGGCGTCGGCGCGCTTCGTCCACTCGGTCATGATCTCGGCGAACTTCTCGTCGAAATAGGGGACTAGCCACCCGCCGTGTTGGAAGCGACCGTCCCGATCCTCGTTGGGGCCGCCGGGCGCCTGCATGACG
>JBBDRH010000327.1:2469-4632 GCA_040905645.1 Actinomycetota bacterium | reverse complement strand
AACGCAAGCACGGCTCCGGTCAGTCCGCTGAGCAGGTCGTTGAACCCGATCAACCGCCCTCGTTCGTTGGACGCGGTGCGATCGGCCATCTCTGCAGTAGCAGCAACGAATGAGAAGTTCCAGCCGAGGCCAAGGGCAAACAGGCTCGCAGCCATTGCCGGTACGGACTCGACCCACACAAGGCTCGCTGCGGCCGCTCCCATCAAAGTCAGACCGCCAACGAGAGCTCGTTTTCGCCCAACCCGATCGATTATGTCGCCCACAATCAGCACGAGAGCGTACATGCCAAAGAAATGTGCGCCGATTATCGGGAACACCAGCGTAGCGGAGTGGTGTTGATGATCGACTACCACGGATCCGGTGAGCCACATCACGGCGACCATCACGGCAAAGCTGGCCTGCGCCGCCACGAGCGCCGGCAGGACCCCGGGCCGCTTGAGCAAGACTCGCAGCGGAGCCGGCGGTAATTCAACGGCCGCATCATGTGGATCGATTAGGGCAGAGATACGTTTGGGGTCGGGGCGGACGCTCAGCACGAGCCCAAGGCCCACCACCATAAAGCCCGCGCTGGCGAGCCACAACAGCGCAAGGGAGTCGCCATCGAGAACCCGGTCACGCACGAGCGGACCGAAGACAAAAGGGCCCAGAATCGAGCCGAATACAGAACCGAAAAGCACCAGAGCAATCCCCCTTGCGCGATGCTGCGGCGGATACATGTCGGCGGCTGCCGTGCGAGTTAGCAGGGCGACGCCGCCGGCCGCACCCATCGCGGCAAGTCCCAGCAACACCACGGGGGCGGATTTTGTCGTGCTGCCGGCTGCTGCCAGGATGCAGCCCCCAATCCCCACGCCGAAACCGCCCGAGAGAACGGGCACCCGGCCGATCCGGTCCATAAGGCGTCCGGCAGGCATCGCTGCGAGAGCTCCGGAGGCCAGGACTATTGCTGGTCCAAGGCCGAGAAGCCCCTTTACTCGCACCACGGTTGCGAGCGTGATCGATGCAACGGCCGCCAGGAGCTGAAGCATTCCGCTGTTGGCCGCTTGCGCAGCCGATAGCAGGATGGTGTTCCGGCGGATGGGCAGGCCGGACTGGCTTCTTGGCACGTCCTGAAACTATCGCAAATGTGATCACCATCGGGTGCCGAGCGAGGCGTGGAGATCTCAAGACAAGAGGGCAAGCGGGGTCGTCCCATACATGCGAACATATGTTCGTGTCCGATGATGCCTAAAGCAAAGCGAGCAAGGCGCTCTTCGAGGTGTTCGACCACACCACGCCGTTCGTAGAGGGTCTGTCGATCGACGAGGCGTTCCTCGACGTGGGTGGAGTGCCGTGCTCCTGGGTCGCTCCCAGGACCTGACGGTGCCACTGCTCCCCGACTGATAATTGGAGGGGAGGTTCGGGGGGTCGAGCGGCGAAGGCTAACAATTCGAACTCTCTTACCGGGAAGCCTAGGATCAAGACCTGATGTCGCCCAACATTGGCCGTGAACGAAAGCTCATCACCGTCCTGTTCGCGGACGTCGTGGATTCCACCGCAATTGCCGAGCAGATGGACCCCGAGGACTGGTCGTCCACCATGAACCGCACGTTCGACCTCATGGCCGAGGCTGTCCACAGGAACGAAGGCACCGTCGCTCAATTTCTCGGCGATGGGATACTGGCCTTCTTCGGTGCCCCGATTGCGCATGAGGACGACGCCCAGCGAGCGGTCTCGGCAGCGCTCCAGATCCAGAACTCGATCGCCACGTTTGCCTCCGAACTCAACAGAGACGACGACATCGCGCTGAGGGTCAGGATCGGCATCAACACCGGCCCGGTGATCGTTGGCCGGGTCGGAAGCATGAAATCCGGAACCTACTCGGCGATTGGCGACACCCTCAACACGGCGTCTCGGGTCCAGTCCGCCGCCGAGCCTTCGACGGTGTCCGTGACCGAGAGCACCTACCGGCTGGTCTCCAAGGCCTTCGACGCCACCGATCTGGGAGAGATCGAGGTCAAGGGCAAAGCCGCGCCGGTCCACTGCTATCGAATTGCCGGGCCCCGTCAGCCCGATCCGGTGGCGGAGTCGGCGGCTACCCTGCGCAGCACTCTGATCGGTCGGCAGGAACAGCTGGCCGAGCTTTCGCAGCTCGTCTCGGCGCTCAACCAGGGCCGGGGAGGCGTC
>JBBDRH010000327.1:0-2459 GCA_040905645.1 Actinomycetota bacterium | reverse complement strand
TCGCCTTTGTGGTCGGCGAGCCGGGAATCGGGAAGAGCCGGCTGATCGCGGAAGTCAAATCGTCCAGCCGGAAAGTTGCGCCGGAGGTGTTCTGGCTCGAGGGGCGGGCACCCTCCTATGGAGGCAGCCTTCCCTACGGGCTGGTGATTCAGATTCTGCGCTCGATGTTCGGAACCGGCCTCGCCACCGACCCGCAGCAAGCCCTTAATGCAGTCGCCCGGGAGCTGGAGGACCTGCTCGGAAACACGGCGGCCGAGGTGCTGCCATACCTGTCGCACCTGCTCTCGATTCCAATGCCGTCGGACGGAGGAGAGCCGGACGATCTCGAGCCGGAGGCTCTTCAAGGACGATATGTGGATTCTCTGAGTCTCCTGCTGAGCTCCATCGCGAAGACGCGGCCGGTGGTGATCGTCTGCGAGGATCTTCACTGGGCCGACCCGTCGTCGGCCGCCCTGCTTTCCAGGCTCATCAAGGTAGCCGAACGTTCCCGCGCCTTGTTCCTGTTCTCTTCCCGCAGAGAGCCGCGGGCGGCCGGATGGAAGCTCCTATCGCAAGCAAGAGAATCCTTCGGAGAAGCTTTGACCGAGATGAGTCTCGGTCCCCTGTCGCGCGACCACTGTGCTGCTTTTGCCCAGGAGCTGATGGGGAGCTCGCCACCGGCGTCGCTCAACGAGTTCCTCGTTGAGGTGACCGAGGGCAATCCCCTTTTCATCGAAGAAATCGTCCGCCATTATGTCCTGCCCGCAGGGGAAGGCGATAGGAACTGGCAGGCCAAAGGGCCGGAATCCGTGCTGGAAGGCGCTCACTCGCTGCACAGCCTGCTGCTGTCGAGCATCGACCGTCTCCCCGATCAAGGCCGGCGTCTGCTCAAGCTCGCAGCAGTCATCGGGCGGGAGTTTTCCCTCGATTTGCTAACGAGAGTCGCACATCAGCAGGAGGAGCCGTTCGATGTCCGCGAACAGCTTTCGTCATTGGAGGCAAACGGCGTGGTGGCGGTCATCGCCGCCTATCCGGAGCTCCAGTACTCGTTCCGGCACGCGCTCCTTCAGGAGGCGGCTTATGGATCGCTACTCAAATCGGAACGAAAGACCTTGCACGCCGCGATCGGCATCGCGCTGGAGGACGCCTACCCGCAGCGAACCGGCGAGCTGGCCGGGCTACTGGCTCGCCACTTCGCCGAGAGCGGTGACCAGGAGCGGACCCTCGCCTACTCGGTCCTCGCGGCCGATGCAGCCTTCAGCCGCTACGCGGTCTCCGAAGCCGGCGCTCATTACGCCCGGGCAGTCGAGATTGCGGTCGACGGCGATCAGCAGGCGGACCGTCTCATTCACCTTTTCCTGCGATTGGGACGAGCTAGCGAGCTGATGGATCTTTACGACGAGGCCGTGGAGACCTACCGAAGGCTCGAGGAGTTGGGCCGGGCCAGGGACGATCAGGCCCTTGAGCTGGCGGGCCTGGTTGCCGGAGCCACGGCGCTGGTGACTCCGACGGGCCGGCAGGACATCGCGAAAGCGGAACGCCTGGCAACTCGAGCCCTCGAGCTTGCCCGGCACACTGCCAACCGCCCCGCCGAGAGCAAGAGCCTGTGGAACCTGATGCTGGCTTACAACTTCTCCGGCCGGGACCCGGCTGGTGCGATCAGGTTCGGTGAGGCCTCCCTGGCCATAGCGCGTGAGTTAGGCGACCTGGAGCAGGTGGCGTCGACATCGCTGGATCTGCACTGGGCCTACCTGGCGAACGGTAACATCGACCGTTCGCTCCAATCGCTCGACGAGGCCTCCGGGCTCTGGGAGCGGCTCGGGGACAAGGCCATGCTGGCGGACAGCCTCTCGTGCGCCTCGGGCCTCAAACTTCTGATGGGCGATTTTGAAGGAGTCATAGTCGATGCCGGCAAAGCGCGCTCACTCAGCGACCAATCGGGGAACCTGTGGGGACAATCGTTCAGCCAGCTTTTCCCCGGCTATGCCTACCTCGAGATGGGACGACCGGGTAAGTCCATAACCACCATGCAGGATTCCATAAGACTTGCAGAGCAAGGCAACGCCATCCCGCCGCGAGTGGGGATCCGGGCAGAGCTGGGACTCACTCTTGCGCAACTCGGGAGCATCCGGGAAGGCCTCGCCATCGCTCGAAAGGCTCTGGAGGAGTCCGAAAGGCGTTCGGGAACGTTCAAACCCTGGGCAGTCTCGTGCCTCGCGCGGGTTCTTATCCTGCACGGAGAGGCTAGTGAGGCGGCGGATGTGTTGCAGCTTGTCGATCCGGAATCGGCGCAGGCCAACCTCTTCCTGCCGTTCCCGGTTAGATTTCCGCTCGGCCTGGCGAGGGCCGAGGTCGCTCTTGCAGGCGGCGATGCGCCTAGTGCCTTTGCCTTGAGCCAGTCCCTGGTTGCCGAGCTTGCGCAGTTGCATCTCAAGTTTTGGATTCCACAGGCCCTGCTCCTGCAAGCGCGGGGGGCGCAA
>JBBDRH010000326.1:0-4638 GCA_040905645.1 Actinomycetota bacterium | reverse complement strand
CGCACCAGGGCGTAGCGAAACAGCGCCACCATCTGTCGTTGTTGTTCGTCCATCTACCTCCCCTTGTCAGTTGCAGGCTTTGGGGAAGCAAAACGATCATCCGGCCGCTACATCACGGTGGGCAGATGCGGGTTGGTGTTGATCAACAACCCACCGCTGGCCAAGGCGGCGAACTGCCACAGATCCGAGGGGCCGAAGCGTGCAACCGCCTGATGATGGGCAGCCCGCATCGCCACCACCGCATCGGCGACGGTCGAGGCTGCCGGCAGGATTGCACTGGCCGGCAAGCCGAGATCGATGGCCAGCCGGGTGAAGTGAGCCCGGATCATCTCCGCTCGGTCCCTGAACTTCGACAACCAGCCTCTTACCGTCGACAAGGGCACTCCCGCCTCGGTTGAGATCCGAAGTTGCCCGACCTTTTGTGCCCACAGGATCAGCGCCCGGACGATTGCCTCGGCCAGATCCCGGCGCCTGAGCAGGCACACCGCAGGCAGCAGGACGTGGGTTGAAAGGCATTTGCTGCAGCGGGCACGCCGAGGCTCGAGCTTGATGTCTTTAGTGCCGTGGCGCAGCTTGCGCTTGCGGGCGCTGCCCCAGGGGTGCAGTCGTCCATCACACTTCGGGCACAACAGCTTGCCGGTCGAAAGATCGCGCTCGACGCGCGCCTCGTCACGTCCTACCATCATCATCGGGTGCACACCTCGCATCCATTCAGCGGAGGGCCCTCTTTCTTTGGGAAAAGGTTTGGGAGGGCCCTTCGTCGTTTTCAGGGTCGAGTGGAAGTCTGGCGCGCTGAAGCCGGGGTTTACAAGGTTGAGGAGATCCTCAAGGTGAGTGTCGTTTCCGGATCAGTTCCTGCTCACCCTAAGTGGCGTCTAACAGCGCTCGGCGGAGGTCCGGCCGACGGTGCCAGCGATATCGGTGAGGCCATGATCTCGGCGGACGGTACCAAGGTCGCGTTCGGATCACATGCCAGCAATCTGGTAACCGGGGACAACAACCAGATGGCCGATATCTTTCTGCGTGATCTGGTCTCCGATACCACCCAGCCAGTCTCGGTCGGCGCCTCCGGTGAGTTTGGCAACGGAGAGGACCCTTCGGTTTCAGCCGACGGCCGTTTCGTGGCCTTCACCACTACATCGGCGCTCAAGCCTGGCCTGGTATCCGTCCCAGGAATCGTGCGTAAGGACATGCAGACCGGCGCGGTGGCGTGGATATCTCATGCCTTGGCCGACCCGTATCCTGATGGTCATAGCATCTGGTCCGCTATCTCAGGCGACGGACAGCATGTGGCGTTCATCTCGATCGCGGGCAACCTGGTTGAGAATGACCCACGTTGCAGCCTGTACATTCACGACTGCCACGACGACTTCGTCTGGGATGCAGCCACCAACAGCAACGTAAAGGCCTCGGAGTCCTTAAACGGAGGGGTAGCCAATAACGACTCGTACAAGAGACCGTCTCTGTCGGGCGATGGGCGCTATGTTGCTTTCTCCTCCGACGCTTCGGATCTGGTTCCGGATGACGACAACGAAGACGGGGACGTATTCGTTCGCGATCTGAGCACCTCGACCACGACCAAAATCTCAAACGCTCTGCCAAATGTCGAGAGTGATCCGGGAGACAGTGCTTTGCCCTGGATCAGCTCAAGTGGCCGATTCGTCTCGTTTGAGTCGAACGCTGCCGACCTGGTCAATGGCGACACGAACCATAAGGCCGACATCTTCCTACAGCGGGATCCGGCGCGGCTCACCGGCGAAAAGTTCGTGTACGTGGCCTTGGGCGATTCGTTCTCTTCCGGGGAGGGTGCCGGAAACTCGATTCTCTCCGATTTGGCATACAGCACCGAGGCTTACATGGAGGGGACCTACACCCCGAGATACAAGTCAGGGCAGAACGGCTGTCACCGCGCACTGGCCAACTACGCCGAACTCAACAGGGACCTCCTCGCACCCGCGGCGGATGTCGTGTTGGTCGATGAAACTTGCAGCGGCGCCGTCATCTCGGGTAATAGCAACAACTACCTGAAACAGCTTGTCGAAGTAGAGACAAAACTCGGACAATTGGGACTAACCGGCGACGACGTAGACCTCGTGACCATGAGCTTCGGAGGAAACGACGCCAAGTTCGGAAAATTGGCGGCAGCGTGTTTGGCGCCTCATCTGCTCCGTGAGCTGGTAAAGAAGTATCCAGGTTCCGCACCTTCAACTGTCGAACACATAGCCAACCTTTCAAACTGTTGGCTGATCGACAACATCTTGGTTCACAGCAAGGACGCAATAGACGACCTGCAGAGCAAGCAAGCGGCATTGCACGCCGACATCCTTGACAAGTTCTCCAATGCGCAAGTCCTGCAAGTCACATATCCGCTAGTCGTGCCCCGCAAGGAAGATGCACCGTCTGTATGTTCAGGAATCCGAAACTTCGATCTGACCCATGCACGCCGCCGGGCCAAACAGATAAACGGCGCGGTCGAGGCGGCAGTGGCTTCAAATCCGCAGATTGGGCTGGTTCAGTTGGACGCTGCACTGGGATCCAACCCGCTTTGTCCTAAAAACCCTGAGAATCTGTTGATGGTAGCCGCCTCTCGGGACAACATTGACCGCGTGGTGAGCAACCTCCTCGAGGAAGGCTCTGAGTCCAGACGTCGACTCGACGCCTTCTTTGAAGCAGCTAGTCAATATGAAGCTTGTGGCCGCGAGCTTCCGGGCTTTCTTCAGTTTGCCTTCTGTCAACACTTCTTGGATGACGCGATCGCCGCATTCAACAGTTTGCGAAGCTACGTGGCGGGAGACAGCAACGGAGATGGGGTCAAAGACGAATTCGGCCTTGACCAAGACCTCCTCAAAGGTGAACTGGTTATGCCCGCTCCCTATCAAGAGGGTGAGTATCCTCCCGGCTTCCAGCAGGACGTCGGAAGAGGGTTCCTTCACCCTAACGTGGCGGGATGGGCAGCCTTCCGGTGCCACCTGCTCAAGAAGTACCGAAACTACGGGTCCTGCCCACAGCAGCCCGCAGGCAGCGGACCTATCCAGCTAACCTACAACGGAGAGCCGGCAGGCACGACCCCGCTGGACACGCCGGCGGGCTCAAGCGCCGAGCTGACTGCAGGAGGCTTTGCACCCAATAGCGCGGCGCTTCTGACTCTTTACTCGAACCCGATACCCCTCGGGTCGGCAACTGCAGATGCGTCCGGGGTGGTGCGTATCACCGTGACCATGCCCGAAGCTCCGGCCGGGGTTCACACAATCACCATTGAAGGAGAGGCCGCAGGCGGTGTCGCAATCACCCAGGAGATATGGGTTCGTTATCCGGGACGCCCGGTCGGCGGCAGTGGCTACTCAACCTATTTTTGCTGCTTTGAGTCCATCACCGACGACTATGATCCTGAGGAATTGGTTGATATGAACTACGGTGGAGTCAATTACGGTGCCATCCGTCCCGAGGACGATGGTGGTGTGCTGGTCAGCGTTCCCGTCCTCGACCCGCTGGACTGGCGGCAGGACATCCCGATCACCCTCACCAGCCAGCTGACCGGCAAGGTGCTCACCGAATCCATCAATCCCATTCCCAGCGTGGCCGCCCTGTGGGCCACCATCCAGGGCCCCGGTGCGCTGGAGATTACCGGCGTCGGCACCAAGGCGACCGGTCTGGTGCATAGCGACGGAAACTTGAGCATCACCGGCTCCGACATGCAGCTCACCGCCGGGGTGGAATACGGAGCCAACCTAACCACCGAGCTGCTCGGAACCAACACCATCGATCCCTCTCCCCGGCAGGTCGAGCCGGGTGGGTCTCCCATCACCCGCCAGATCGAGGACTTCCGCCCGGGGGGCCAGATCGCCCAGCAGGCCGGATCTAACTACCACGCCATCAACGCCTTCTCTTGTGTGGGGGGAGTATGGACTCCAGCACCTGGCTCGATCCCAAGCGGCATCGTCTACGTCCCCTGTGGCGTCAACCTGACCGCGGTGGGCAGCCAGATCGACGCCACCATTGCCGCCGAAGGCAAAATCACCGTCACCGGCGCCGACATCACCGTGCAGCCCTCCATTGAGGACATGCCCTCCCTGGTCACCGCCGCCACCGGTGCCGATGCGGTGGTGGTCCTGGGGGCCAACGTCGAGCTGGGCGGCACGGTCTTCGCCCCCCAGGGAACGGTGAGGGCGGCCGGGATAGGCGGTACCTACCGCTGCGGAGTGGTGGCGGCCCGCATCGCGGTGGTGGAGGCCAACAACAGCTTCCTGGTCAACGACGGGTGCCGGCAAGAGCTATGAAAGTCCTCGCGGTGCTCTCCTTGTTGCTTGTCTTCGTGGCGACTGCTTGCCGCGAGCGCGACCTGCCGGACGTGAAGCCGCCGTGCGGGATCGAAGGAGACTCCCGAGCCGACCTCGGACTGCCTTATTACGGTAACGATGTCGCCCTCGACTACCGCGATTTCGAGGACAACTACGCCGAGTTCACCACTTCCGGCGGCGACCTGTATCTCACGACCTACGGGCACGGGCATGGCGGCGCGTTTGACGTATATCCGAAAACCTCGGGCATTTCCTTCGGTACGGGTGTTCCCAGATGGGAGGAGAAGCCGGGTGGGCTCACCACGCCGCAGGTGCCTGCCAATGCGGAAGTCACCCTCAG
>JBBDRH010000325.1:0-4654 GCA_040905645.1 Actinomycetota bacterium | reverse complement strand
CACCAGGATTCGTCGGACCCGGCCGCGAAGCTTGAGCTCCCGCATGATCAGGCCCGCCTCGATGGTCTTCCCGAGGCCGACCTCGTCTGCCAGGAGGCAGCGGACCGGATCTCGGTGCAGCGCTCGTTCGAGAGCAAGAAGCTGGTGGGGCAAAGGGATGACGGAGGACTCGAGCGGGGCGAGCAGAAGATCACTCGCCAGGGCGTCGGAGACACGGGCCGCGGCGGCGAGGTAGGTGAGCCAGGCGGGGGCGGGTCCCGGCCCCCGACCATCAAGGGAGAGCTGGTCCGCCCTCAGGCGGACGACGGTTTCCAGGGAGGGGATCCAGACCTGGTAGACGGGGCCGTCCCATAGGTCCTGCCGCTCGAGGATTCGGCAGGGGGCGTCGTGTTCGAGGCTCCATGTCCAACTGCGGGGCTCCGCCATGCTAGCGCGATGACGTCAAGCTGTGAGCGCCGGTGGCGGGCAACGACATGGATGGCCGGTTCCGTGGCGTGCTACGAACCAGCATCCTACAAGCGCCCACCCGATCAAGTAGCCTCATCCAACACGTGAGTAAGGGAACGCGTTTCTGACTTGGTACGCGAAAAACTGGCCAGCGGATGGAGCCTTAAGTAACGCGTCGTAGATCGACTGCGGCACGTTGTAGTACTCATAGATGGCGCCGCTCACGAACTCAACCTCAAGGGTCTCGGATCCCGAATCATATCCCACGGAGGCGATGTTCGACGACGCTACTGGCTCACGCTTCACCAAGATTGCTCCAGTCTACGGTCGCTCGGGTGGCATTCTCGTAATCCCAATGTCTTGGATTTTGGCCAAGGGTGACTGCTCACGCCATGACGCGACAACCCTTTCATAGCTTTCGGCGCGTCGAGTAAGTCCCCACTGCTGCGCCACATCAGGGTCCTCGCTCTCCGGGCGGTGACCCTCGCCGGGCAGCGTAATGCGGCACCGGAGGGGAAGCGTCGCGGCCTCCCCCGTGACAATGGCCTCTCCTGTGCGCAGCACTGGCAGCATGTCCATCATCGACGCCAGGTTCTCAGGTAGGGTTCCTTGAACCCGCTGACGGTCACGGGAGTTTGACATTCGCATGGCGAAGAACGTGCCACACTGCGACAAGATGGTGTCGTCCACTTCCGATGGACGCTGGCTCACAATCATCGCACCAATCCCATACTTACGCCCCTCCTTAACGATCCTCTGGGTGACGTCTCTCGCGGTGTTCGCTGAGTCAGCCGACAGGTACCGGTGAGCCTCCTCCATCACCACGAGGAGCGGCCTGGACCTACCCCCCTCGCTCTTGTCCCGGCTCCAGAAAAGCGCTTCGTAGGTGACCTTCAGGATTGATCCTACAAGGCGCATGAGAACGGTGCTCGGGATCGCCGACAGGTCAAGCACAGTAACCGGCTTCTCGTGGCCTAACCAACCAGCCAGGAGTGACGGAAGATCCTCGTCGACCCTCCCATCCAGCTCCGGCTCGAATCGACCCGGATGGAGCAGGAAGTCATACTGACGGTCCATCATCCGTGAGCGGAGCGCAACAAGCTGGCGACGAAGGCCAGGTGCCGCCGTGTTCAGGAATGGGCCCGCAGAGCCCATCGCGTGTGGTTTGTAACGGGGGGGAGTCAAGGTCTGAGGGTCGCCCTCCTCCTCCAGTGCCGGTTGATCCTTCTTCGAGCCTTCGAAGGTTCGGAGCTCGATATCGATCATATCGTACCAGAGCTGGTGAAGGCTGTACGGAATGGGCGTATCAATCGTTAGGGAATCAATGGTCGCTCCAGGGAATTCGTACTTCTTGAGGGTCGCTGCCTTCAGGGCGACAATCCTATCGTAGAAATGCAAGACCTTGTCATCTGAAAGGCCGCCGGTGAGGAACTCAAACAGCTCCTTCGGCTCAAGAGCCCAGAACGGAATGAGCAGCTCTTGCTCCCCATGCTTGCTGCCAACGCGGAAGACGGTCGCCACGTCATCGAGCGCCTTGCCATACTCTCCGTGGATATCGAGCAGGAGTATGCGGGCGCTCGGATACACGCCGCTCTCGTCTCCCGCGACGACCGATCGGACAAGGCTAGCGACCGTGGTGGATTTCCCCGAGCCAGTTGAACCGAGGACGGCGCTATGCCGTGTTACGACCTTGGTGATATCGACCCTCACCGTGACGCTTTCCGCGCTCGCGAGTCGACCGATCGCCACTTGTCCCGCGCCAGGGCGGCCGTAGATTCGCGCCAGGTCCTTCTCGGTGACAATGTGCACTTCGTCGTTGACGTTCGGGTGTTGGCCGATTCCGCGCTCGAAGGCGCTCCCGATGGACTCCCCCACGAGCTGAACCCTGAGCCAGTTCGCACTTGGAGCATCCTCTTGAACGGGGGACGCTGTCGCACCAACGTCCGTGACGATGCCGAACAAATCCTGGAATCCCAGAGGAATCCTGACGAAGCTCCCGACCTGGGCAACCGAGTAAAGGCTCCCACCGATGATCGCCGCGCCCGAGGCGAGTGTGTTCGACAACCGAACATTCACTGTGGGGCCGGAAACGGCTCCGACGTGCCCCAGGAGCGTCTGGGAACTCAAGGTGCTCCCTCCTTTGCCGGATCCTGGGCCGGCATCTCCTGCTCGGCGTGGATCAGGGAGATAAATCTGCAGAAGTCCACAAAGTCCCCAAGTCCGAAGGCGCTGCTGGATCCTTCGTTTCTCCAGTAGCTCTCCCGAATACTCGCCCAATCGCGCGCGGGTAACTCCCCAACGCGCCACGGTGCTTTTATGGTGTTGATCTGGGCGCCGTCTCTCGCATAAACGCTCATGTTCGTTCGCTTGGAGGCGATCCGGCAAGCTCCTGTCGCATTTTCCAAGGTCTCAAACTGGAAGGCGAAGACCGAGGAGGAGGGGTTCGCCGACAGGCACTCGTCTATGACGGCGGAGATGTGGGCGTCGGCGTACGAGAAGCCGCAAGTTACCAACAATGTATCCGGATGAAGAAGGAACGCGCGTAGGCGGTCGAAGAGGGCAGTAAAGGGGAGCTTTTGGATATGATCGTACTTGAGATGGTCGGGATAGATAAGGCCTGTCGCATCCCGACCGCCTGCGCGGACGACGCTTCCCCGAGATTCTCGCCAGCCGATCGATCCGTGAAGTTTCCATACCCGAGCCCAGCGCGAGGGCAGGTCGTTCCGTGCGATTGTTGCTGGATCAAAAAATGGCTCATGGGTGCCGGTGAAACCGTCGAAGAACGGGATCTCAGCTCGCTCGAGCGCGTCCTCGATCAGGAGGTCGTAGTTCGGAGTGAACACCTCGACAGGGTGGGCCCTTTCGGTGCCGCCAATCCACGCGGCGAGCTCCATAAACGCATTGTGCTCGACAGGGAGGGACACGGCGGCAAGCTCGCCTATCTTGGTTGAGATCTGTTCGGCCAACTCACGGAATCCCTCCGCGTTCATGCCGTGTACGGGCTGGTTCCCGATCAGGGTAGACAGCGATCGCACCCGCGAAAGTACATGCTCGACATTAGATCGCGCAGGAAGATCAGCACGTACAGATGCCAGGGCCTCGTTCGTCTCGCTTAGCTCGTCGAGCACAGTTGCAGTGAGGCCCTGGATGGTTGGAATGAGCGCCTCGCCGTTCGGATCGAGGCGACCAGTCTCCCGGTTGACCTTGAGGCTCGCTGGGGCACCGGCACCAAGGAGCATGCCGATTCGCTTCCGGCCCTGGGCGAGGATCTGCCGGAGCTCGGCCATGTAGCGGTCTGGGTTATGAACAGTTGTCGGCACCCAATGGCTCCTTAGATCCCGGCAAAGCGCGAGGACGACTCAGGCCTAGCCGCAGCATGGGGCTTCCCTACCGAGCCGTCCTCGGGCCGGTTAAGCCGCGGGGGTCCTCGTAGAACCCGCATGTCATCGATCACCCGGTACTCGAGATCGCCCCCTGACATCCTCCCCAGAGACCGGCGCTTAACTGCTCCGGGATACGGCTCATTGTTGACGTAATCGTTGTACGCGGGCATATGCGTGAGATGGTGCCAGTCCCGCGCCCGGCCGCGACTCCACCTCAGGTCGGTCATCACCGCTCCCCGCTCCTCGTCACCGCCTGATCATACCACATGAGCAGCTTCGGATCCTCCTGTAGCACCCGCTCCGGGATTTTCTCCGCGACGGCGATGATGGTGGTGTAGTCGCGGTCCTGCCAGGCCCGCTTGAACCCGGCGCGCACCGCCTCCAACCGGAAGACCTTGAGCCTCTTCTTCTCGGCCCGATACTCCTCGAACTCCCTCAGGAGGGAGCGCTCGCGAAGCTGCTCCAGATCGCCAGCCTTGCGGGGGTCGGGGGCGTACCAACGGTCATTCCCCTTCGCCTGGAGTACGGGGGCGTCCTTTTCCAGCCCGCGGAGGTCCTTGAAGTTCGAGGACAGATAGCTGTGGATCTGGCTTGGTACCTCTCCCTTGCCGTCGTATCGGAGGAAGTTCTGCTCAAGGATATCCGAGAGCTCGAGTTGCTTCTCATGCCTCTCCCAGCCGCTCAGCTCCTTCATGAACTGGGGCTGCAGCTCCTGGAAGGTCTGGGGCTTCTTCGAGAACTGCTGCTTGAGCCACTGGATCGCCGACTCCTCGTCCTTCACGAAGAGCTCGACCTGAGCCACATCCGTCACCGATGCCCGCTTC
>JBBDRH010000324.1:0-4677 GCA_040905645.1 Actinomycetota bacterium | reverse complement strand
CACCAAAGGCGACAGGCTGCAGTTCGACGATCCCGAAGGCCTCGGCCTCGAGCTGGCGGTGGTCGTCACCGACGACGAGCCGCTCACTGCTTACCACCCCGAAATTCCCACGGAACTTGCCCTGCAGGGATTTCATGAGGTCCAGGCTTCTACCGCATCGGTCGAGAGATCCCGCGGGCTGCTAGAGGAGACGTTGAGCTTCGATCCGGTAGGCGACAGGGAGTGGGAGGCGAGGGGCGCCCTCCGGGGGAACTTCTACGGATACGATGCCGACCCGCCCAGGCGGGGACGTCAGGCGGCCGGTACCGTCCATCACGTTGCCTGGCGGGCAGCAAGCGACGAGGAACATCCGCGCTGGAGAGATTGGCTGATCGCGGCCGGCGCCTCCCCGACCCCGGTCATCGACAGGTACTACTTCCACTCGATCTACTTCCGGGAGCCGAGCGGAGTCCTGTTCGAGATCGCTTCCCCCGGTCCCGGCTTCACCCGCGACACCCCCCTGGAAAAGCTCGGCCTCGAGGTTGCGCTGCCACCCTGGCTGGAGCCTCGCCGGGCAGAGATCGAGAGCCAGCTGACCCCGCTTCCCAATCCCCGGCAGGGGTGGGAAGTCTCCAGATGAACGCCCTTTCGGAGAACCTTCCGGGCATAACGTTCACGCTCGACGATCCGGCGCTCCCGGCTGCCCGCGGCCCGATCTCGTCGGCTCTCCTTGCGTGCCTGAAGTCCCCTCCGGGCTCGGTTCTGGCAGTTCCGGAGGTCGAGGGCGATCCGCTCTCCGACGACGACCTCCACCTTGCGCTCTACGTTTGCTACGAGCTGCACTATCGCGGCTTCGCCGGGGTCGACGCCCTGTGGGAGTGGCAGCCGGCGCTCCTCGAGTTCACCAGAGTCCTGGAGACCGCTTTCGAGCATGCCCTCCGTGCCGAGTACTTTACGCAGGGCTCGGAGCGTGTCGAGGTTCGCCTCCAGCGGATCGCCGAGAAGGCGGGGCCACCTTTATCGCCTTACCTGCGCCGCAAGGCGACCATCGAGCAGTTCAAGGAGTTCGTGATCCACCGTTCCGCCTACCAGCTTAAGGAGGCGGATCCCCACACCTTTGCTATACCCCGGCTGGAGGGCAAGGCCAAGGCGGCGATGGTGGAGATCCAGTTCGACGAGTACGGCAGCGGAAACCCCGCCCGGATGCACTCGACCCTATTCCGCAACACGATGGAGGCCCTGGGTCTGGACTGCCCCTACGGCCACTATCTGAACCACATCCCCGGGGTGACGCTGGCGACGGTCAACCTCTTGTCGATGTTCGCCATTCACCGCAGATGGCGGGGGGCCGCCACCGGACACATGGCTCTCTTCGAGATGACCTCCTCCCAACCCAACCGCCGCTACGGCGACGGCTTGCGACGCCTGGGATTCGGGCCGGATGCCACCGGGTTCTACGACGAGCACGTGGTGGCCGACTCGGTGCACGAAGCCATAGCCCTGCATGATCTGGCCGGGTCGCTAGCCGCCCAGGAGCCGGGGCTGGCCGACGACATCGTCTTCGGAGCGGCCGCGTGCGAGGGTCTGGACTCGCTATTCGCCCGTTATCTTCTGAAAAGCTGGTCCGAGGGCCGAAGCTCGCTGAGGAGCATATAGCTCGGATCTTTAGTGGATGGGCCGTTCGAGAAGCTATTGTGCGGCGTCTTTGAAGCCCGCAGCCTTGTGGGTTCCATCGCACCAGGGTTTCTGGCCTGACCTCCCGCACCTGCACAGCGCCACTGTACGCCGGGTGAGCTCGACCTCATTGCCGGAGGCGTCGATTATCCGGTAGCTGCCGCGAACCAGCAACGGCCCGTCGGGGTAGGCGGTGATGGTGGCGGACTCGTTATGCATGGACTAATGAATACCCAATGAGCGCTCCCGGCTACCGCGGCCACCTCGTAATCTCCTATAAAGCCCAGGATCAGGGCGCAAAGGCCCTGGTCATGAACCCTCCACGGGCCGGCGTAAACTCCCTCGCTTGTGTCCAAAGCCGCTTTGGGAGGAAGATTTGTCTACTAGAGTGATTGAAGAGGGGCTTTAGATGCGTTGGCGTGCACTACCGATCGTCACCGTCCTGGCCATCGCTACGGTGATGTTCTGGGGGCTCGTGACCGTTTTCGGGTCGGAATCTTCGGACGAAGCTGACCTGCCGCTGGTCACGGCGGCCGACTCTTCAGATGATCTTCCGAGGATCCCCCTGGTGTTTCCCGAGGTGTCGAAGCCGATGATCGAGGCGCTTCCTTCGCCCGAGCCGTCTCCCGAGCCGCCGGCCACCGCCACGGCTGCGAAGAAGCCGGCCACCACGAAAGCACGGGCGGTCACAGTGCCCACGGACGGCACCACCGGCAACGCGACCACCGGCGAAAGCGGCGATGCGACCATCGGCCCCAATAACAGCACGCCTGCAGGCGGTGACGACAGCGATCCGGTAGGGGACCTGGATGATGACGACTTCGGCCCCGACGAGCCGGATGACGAGTCCGAGCCTCCCGAGCCGCCAGATCCCGAGCCGGAGGAGGACGATGAGCCGAGTGGGAACGGCGGGCTCAGCTCGGGCGACTCAGGCAACAACGGCGCCGACGGGTCCAGCGAAACTCAGAGCGACCCGGGCAACTCCGAAGACGGGGACGAAGACTAGCGGAACCTACTGCTTGGAAATCGGCGCCTTCTGACCCCTGTCCGGCTCGATCCCCCGCGCGGCGTCTTTCTTCCGGCGGGCCGACAGAAGCATAGCCAGGCCTATCACCACGAAGATGACGGGCCATATGACCGCGAGGCTTATCCGTCCGAGATCAAACGAGCCGGCCATCAGAAGACTGCCGATGCTGGCAAACAGAAGGCCGAAAACGAGCGATAGGGCATCAAGCTTGTGCCGGTACATATCTATAGCTCCCTTGCTTGAGACGGTGACCTGGCAACATCGACCTGTCCTGCCGCGGTTTTCAGGTGGAGGATCAGAAGCGGTTCCCCCGGACTTCGGTCCGCAGCCCGATGGTAGGTGACGCCAAATCCGTTGCGCTCATCATCAAAGAGCCTGACGATGCCGACAATTGCACGGCCCTCGACATCGACCTCCACCCCTTGAGGCACCAACACATTGACCTCCCCGAAGGTCACGGTGGCGTCGACCTCCACCGGCTGAGTGCCCCACCTCATTTGGGTGAGGTCCAGATTCAGGGTTCCCGCAGTCAGCTCGTAAGTGTCTTGAAGCTCCTGAGCCGAGGCCGGGGAGTAGGCGCGATCACCGGCTCCGCTCTGGAGCGGCATGTCGATCCAGCTTCCCAGGAGACCGGCGGATAGGACAAGGGGGAGCAAAAGCAGGCCGGCGAGGATAAGCATCCGGGACTTTCCGAAGAAGGTGCCCACCACGAGGCCGCCGCCGATGATTGCCAGGATCAAGCCTCCGTACTGCAGGGCCGTGATCTCGATCACTCCGGCGTTGTCCAGAATTGCCGCCACCCCGACCAGAAGGAGCACCATCGCAAAGGTGTACCTTCCGAGTCTCGAGCGCGGCCTTCGGGCCCTCACGGGGGGCGGCGGCCCGGCGATCACTTCCCGCTGCACTGGCAGGGGTTGGGTCACGGTGGCTGCCGAAGCCGGAGCTGTCACAAGGGGCGTCTCGACGGACTCGCCGGCGAGAGTGGGGTTGCTGCCGGAGTCCGTGGACGGGGTGGAGGATGGGTTGCCGGAGGACTCGCCGGTCGGGTTTCCGTTGGACTCACCGGCCGAGGTGCCTGGGTTCCCGGTGGCCACCGTGCCGGATTCCGTGCCGGTGATCGCAACCGAGTCGGTGGCCATTGGAGTCGTATCGGCTCGGACCACAAGCGGAGCTGCAGCCGGGGGAGCAGGGGGCGCGGGCGAACGGGGAGACTTTCGGGATTCGAGGTCCTGCATGTACAGCCAGGTTCCCGCCCCCATCAGGATGAGCGCCCAGATGATGCCGCCGCCGTCCCAGTTCCAGCGGTTCATGTTGGCCAGGATCAGGAGGCCCGCGATCGCCAGGATAACTATCCATATCCAGGTGTTGTCCCTGGTGCCCTCCTTGTTCCTGTTGACCTTGTCCACCGCCACCTCGGCGACCGATCGCATCTCTCCTTCCTTGGGAATCAGAGCCCAGGCGGCTGCATAAATGACGAAGCCGATGCCGCCCGCAAAGATGAGCAGAACGAACGCAATGCGGATCAGCAGTGGGTCGACGTTCAGATGGTTGGCGAGACCGCCGGCAACCCCCGCCAGCACCTTGTTCTGCTCGCTGCGGACCAAACGGGTCCTCGTCTCATCGGCTGTCATCTGACGCCCCCTATGACTGGCGGCCCTCCCTGGCCTTGCGGACCAGGGAGTCGCCTATAGATTCCGTCTCACCTTCGGCGGGGATGATCAGCCACGCCAGAAGGTAGATCGGTATGCCTGCGCCGGTGAAGGTCAGGATCACAATCAGGATCCGGAAGAGCACCGGGTCGACCTTGAAGTAGTCGGCCAGGCCGCCGCAGACCCCGGCCAGCCACCGGTTGTCGCGGCTTCGGGTCAACTTGCGTATCGGGCTATCGGGCTGTGGTGCTTCCATGGCAGCTCCTCGTGTCTCGGTCCTGTGGTTACCGCTAATGATGCTCCGGCCCGAACGGGATATCTATCGGGGACCGCCCTGACAAAACCCTC
>JBBDRH010000323.1:0-4750 GCA_040905645.1 Actinomycetota bacterium | reverse complement strand
CCTCGGGCACAAGGAAGCGATAGCCAAGCTGCCGGCACACGCCGTGAACCTGGCCTCCTCGGAGGCCTGCCCGGTGCAGGCGTTTCGCGTCGGCAGCAACGTCTATGCCACCCAGTTCCACCCGGAGCTGGACATTGCCGGCATCGAGGTTCGGGTCGACGTCTACAAGCATGCCGGTTACTTCGAGCCGCACGAAGCGGATGCCTTGAAGGACCGAGCGCGCGCCAGCAGCGTAGTCCACCCACCGGCCTTGCTTCGCAGGTTCGTCGAGCTCTTTTCCCGAGGGTAGAGCGCGGGCGCCGGGGTCGATGTACTACCGCTACAAACCAGCAGGTTGGGGGGAGAGGTCCGAACAGGACGGTCCCCAAGTGAGCAATACAAAGCATGGGAGGTGAGACGTGTCTCGATCCCGGCGTTTGTCTTCTCGGCAAGGTGAAATCCTCAGGATCTTGCGCGAAGCACATGAAGAAGATGTCGGCACACTGATGCAAGAGTTGACCTGTACAGGACCAAACGATTTATACAGAATTCGAGAAGCGATCGAGGGCCTCGTAAGGCTGCGACTGATCGAGGTAGGGGGATACGAAGGTATTCCCAGAACTTTTCATTCCAATGATGAACTCATCGCAAGAATCTTCACCGAAGGTGGGCCACTGGAATGGAACCAAGAGGGTCGTTCCTGGATCTTCCATCCTCAGATCAGTGGTTTGGTTAGCGCTCCATACGTGGTGCTGACTGAACTAGGTCACAGGGCGCTTACAGAGTAAACGTCACGCTATATGGTCTTTATCAAGTGATCGCCTGCGCTAAGGCTCTTTCGAAGTTCCTTTTGCCCGCGCGCCCTTTAAATCGGTTCGCGGTTACACCATTCTCGAGTCGTTGAAGGGGATCTGGTGTTCGCGACTCCCGGCCGAAGTGGTGGATTGGCTAAGCGTCTGGAGTCTGCGGAGCACTAATTTTGCCCACTGTTGAGAGGAAGTTGGATCGGTGCTTCGTTGACGAGTGATGGGAGGTGCCATGAGCGCGGATTCTTATCTTCTGGGCGGCCAGCCCTCTGAGCTGGAGCGGCTTCAGCTGCAGTCGAAAGTCTGGGAGCCGAGCGGGCGGCGGCTGCTGGGTGAGATAGGGGACGGGCGTGACCTTCGTGTCCTGGACATCGGATGTGGCGCCCTGGGGTGGCTTCGCCTCCTGAGCGAGTGGGTCGGGCCCCAGGGGCAGGTGGTCGGTACTGACATCGACGAGAAGCTCCTCGGGGCTGCCCTAAAATCCCTCCAAGCGGAGGGTATGTCCAACGTCGAGCTGGTCGTCGACGATGTGTTCAACAGCCAGCTGGAGCCGCAGTCTTTCGACCTGGTCCACGCGAGGTTCATTATTGCCCCGCTTGGTCGGGGCTCAGAGCTGGTCACCATATTTCGCAGTCTGGTCAAGCCGCGCGGCTGGCTGGTGCTCGAGGAGTGGGAATTCGGACCCTGGCACTTCAACCCGCCTGCGCCGGCTGCAGAGCGGCTGATTCGCCTGATCGACGAGATCTTCAGCCACCTGGGCGGGGAGGCCGGACGGGAGCTGCCGGCTCTTCTCCGGGAGGCCGGCATTGGCGACCCGCAAATTGACGCTCACGTCGTCGCCCTGGCGCCCGGTAATCCGTATCTGCGCCTGCCGCTTCAGTTCAGCGTGTCCCTTGAGCCTCGGCTGCTGAAGCTTGTGACGGGCGAGGAGCTCGAGGCGCTGCGCCGGGATGCCGAGGCCGAGCTCGCAGAACCGCACAGGTGGGGCACGACGCCCATGGTGATCCAGTCGTGGGGGCAGTGCCGCTACTTGTAGGCGATGCCGGCACCTCACCAATGGGACGGGTAACTCGACCTTTTGGTAAATATAGCTAAACACGCCGGCGGATTGTGCCGATACATAGGTATGCCCAAGGGAAGATCGTCCCTGCTCAAGACCAAGTCCGCTCGCCTCTACCTCGCGCTGGTGGCGGTCGCTCTCACTGCTCTCGTGGGAGGGGTTAGCCTCGCGGTCTTCGACCACCGGGACCCTGATGCTGAGCAGTCGGCCGAGGCGAGACTCGCCGCAGCCCGCTCGGCCAGGTCTGCTCTCGGGCGGGATATCAAAGCTTCTGCAGAACCCTCCCCCGTTGCGGAGCCCGCTCCGATAGCAGCGGCGGCACCCGGCCCCGTATCCGGCTTTGAGGTCGGCTGCAAAGATGCCGGCTCGATTCCGGCTCAAAGTGCCGATGTCTTCGACTGCAAGGTGACGTCCAAGACCGGCTTCTCCGGGCCGGTCTCGCTGAAATGCGTCAACCCGCCCAAGGGCTTGAGCTGCGAGCCAAACCCGGCCAGCGTCACCCCACCTCCCGGCGGTTCGATTGAGTTCCACCTGAGCCTCAGCAATCAATCGGTGAGCTCGGGCAAACATAGCTTCAAGGTGACCGGCACCTCCGGCGCCTTGACTCACAGCTTCAATTTCCCGTTCAACTTCACGACCGGTGGGGGCGGCGGAGGCAACAATTCTGCCAACACGGTATCGCCCACCTGTCCGATGTTTCCCAACAACACCCTTACGCGTGGTCAGACGATCACCAACTCTTGTCAGGTCGTGGGGATTCCGAGCTTCACCGGCACCATCGACGTAAGCTGCTACGTCGCTCCTATCGGCACGTGCACGGTGAGCCCCACCAGCGTAAATCTGAGCAAAGGCGTGCCGGTGCCTGTCCTGCTCACCGTAACCGTCTCGCCGGACGCCAAACTGGGTTTTGCGTTGGCAGGAATCGGAGCCACTGACCCACTCGATCGATTCCAGCCCGGCGGCGGTGGCGTTCCCGTCTCGGTTGTTGCCTCTAAGGACTACTCATCGACCTGCCAGCCCAACGCAACAGTGCCCGTCAATGGCAAGACTCAGCTGACTTGCGAGATTCGAACCGGAAACTACACCGGAAATCTGGAGATCGGTTTCGGCGCCATGGCGGAGACCGGAAGTCCGGCGGCCTCGGCGACGCCTTCCTCAGTGCAGATGGGGCCCAACTCGCAGACTACCGTCACCCTGTCGTTCGATGCGTCGGGCGTCGCGCCCGGCTCCTATCAGTACTTCTTTCTGTTAAAGCAACCTGGAGTGCCGTTCGATGGAACCTTCATGCCGACGTTCCATTACCCGACGATTCAGGTCTACGAACCTTCGCCTCCGCCGCCCCCGCCGCCGCCCCCTGCAGAGGAGCCGCCTTCGGGACCGTCCGAGGGCGAGACGCCGGTCGACTGACCTTCTCCGAACTCTACTTTGACCGGTCCCCGTGACGCCTCGTCGACCTCAAAGAACTCCCTCTTGCTAAAACCGAAGGCGCCGGCAAGCAGGACGTTGGGAAACACCTGGATCAGGTTGTTGAACCTCAATACTATGTCGTTGTAGTACTGCCGTGCGAACGCTATCCGGCCTTCTGTGGCCGCGAGCTCGGTCTGGAGCTGGATGAAGTTCTCGTTGGCTCTCAGCTGGGGATAGGCCTCGGCCACTGCAAATACCTGCCGAAGGGCCTGGGTGAGGAAATTTTCCGCCTCCGCCTGTTCCGGAACGCTCTTGGCTTCTATGCCCATCGAGCGGGCCCGCGTGACCGCCTCAAATGTCTCCCGCTCGTGGGTTGCGTAGCCCTTGACGGTCTCGACCAGATTGGGGATCAGGTCGTACCTCCGCTTGAGCTCGACATCGACGCCGCTCCACGCGTTATCGACCCTGTTGGCGGACGTCCGCATCCGGTTGTAGAGGAGGATCGCGTACAGAACCAGCAGGCCGGCTGCGATCCCCAGAATGGCGGCAACGCTCATCGGAAGACCCCCTTTGAAGATGGCGTGAAGCTGCCCTCATGATAGCCGGGGAAATCCGGCGACAGCGTGGGCACGTCGATGCTACGTTACCGGCATGAGAAGGGTGTCGATGGGCGTCGTGGTTTTGCTCACGCTTCTTGTCTACCCGGTAGCCTTCCCGGTGTCTGCTCTGGCTCAGTCCGGCGAACGGATAGCCGGCTACCGGATCGATATGGAGATCACCGCGCCCGAGGGCGACCTGGTGGTCAGCGAGGTTATCGACTACGACTTCGGGGCAGACGAGCGCCATGGAATCTTCCGAAAGATCCCCGAACGATTCCCCTACGACGACACCAATGAGCGCATTTATCCGATCGAGGTGCTCGAGGTTTCAGGCTCGCCGAGGACGCCGGACGAATATGAGACCTCGCACGAGAACGAGTACCTGGTCCTCAAGATCGGCGATCCCGACGAGACCATAACCGGCCGTCACCGGTACGAGATCAGCTACCGGGTGACCGGGGCGCTCAACGGTTTCGACGATCACGTGGAGCTGTACTGGAATGCGGTTGGATTCGAGTGGCCCGTCCCTATCGACAACGTGGACGTCTCTGTGACTGCACCTGCGGACATCACCCGGGTAACCTGTTTTGCCGGGCCCAACGGATCGACCGCCCCCTGCAGCTCGGCGAACTTTTCAGGCCGGACTGCTTCGTTCAAACAGCCGGCGCTTGGCTCCTACGAGTCGATGACCATCGTTGTGGGGATGCCCACCGGATCGGTCAACGCCCCCATGCCGGTGCTCGATGAGCGCTGGAGCTTCGGGCGGGCGTTTCGGGCCACTCCGGCAACGGTTGGAGCGGCCCTGGCCCTGATGCTGGCGGTGCTGGCGGCACTCTCCGGCAAGGTCTTCAGCCAGGGCAGGGACCGCCGTTTCGCCGGGTCGGCGGTGGATGCCGCGT
>JBBDRH010000322.1:0-4778 GCA_040905645.1 Actinomycetota bacterium | reverse complement strand
GGCATCATCGCCGACGACCTGAAAGCGGTTCGCAAGATGCTCGCGCTTAACCAGGACGCCTTTATCGAGCAATTGGAGGGGGTCGCCGGCACGGTCGAGATGGGGCTGCGCGTCCTCTGGGATGTGCCGAATATCTTCGAGTACTTCATCGATCGCCACCCGGAACTGCGCGCGGCGCGGGACCGATTGATGGGCCACAATCGCGAACCGCGCCAGGAGGAGAAACTCGAGCTCGGGCAGTTTTTCGAGCAGCTCCTCAGCGAAGACCGGGCCACTCATTTCACCACCATCAAAGATGCGCTGGCCCCGTGCTGCGCCGCCATGAAAAACCTGCCCCCGCGTCAGATCCAGGAAGTGGCCAACCTGAGCCTGTTGGTCGAGCGGGACCGGCAGGACGAGCTCGACGAGGCCATCCTCGTCGTCGCCAAGCTTTTTGACAACAACTACGCCTTCGATGTGAACGGCCCCTGGGCACCGCACAATTTCGTGCAACTGAATCTCCAACTAAGGCACCCCCAACCCGTGAACCACTAATGCTCATCCTCGACAAACTTCTACTCGCGCCGGTCTATGGCGCCATCTGGGCCGCCAGGCAGGTTCATAATGCCCTCGAACAGGAGCGGGCTGCCGAGCCGGCGCGCATCACCGCTGAACTGAGCGAGCTCTACATGATGCTGGAGACCGGCAGCATTACCGCCGAGGAGTTCGATGCCCGCGAAAAGGTGCTCCTCGATCAGTTGGACCGCCTCGAAGAACCGCAAAACCAGGAGGAAGCGGAAGAGAAACAGGAAGAGGAACAAGAGGAGCCGCAACCAATCGCGACGAGACCCCCTAGAATCGCGAAAGCGCCGCCAGCTCCGGCTTGGTCCCGACAGGGGCGGGCAACCAAACGTCCTGATCCGGCTTTCACCGGGAAAGGAAAATAAACATGCGCCGCCCGCTGCCATCCTTTCTCTCCAAACCGCATTTGCGTCTTCTGCTCTTCGGAGGCAAGGGCGGGGTGGGAAAGACCTCCTGTGCCACCGCAACCGCGCTGAAGCTGGCCAGGGACTCGCCTGAAAGCGAAGTTCTCCTGGTCTCGACCGATCCGGCCCATTCGCTGGCGGATAGCCTGGCCGGGACCACCCTGCCGCCGAACCTGCTCAGCACCGAATTGGACGCCCAGAAGTGCCTGCGGGAGTTCCGGCGCCAACACCGTGCCAAACTCGAGGCCATCGCCGACCGCGGGACTTTTCTCGACCAGGAGGACATCAACCGGTTTATCGATCTCTCCCTGCCGGGTCTGGACGAATTGATGGCCGCGTTGGAAATCGCCCGCTGGGTCGAGACCCGCCCCGAACGCCGCATCGTAGTGGACACCGCCCCCACCGGGCACACCCTCCGCCTGCTGGCCATGCCTGCGTTGCTCCGCCAATGGCTCGCTGCTTTGAACGCCTTGCTGGCCAAGCATCGCTATCTGAAGCAGCTTTACAGCGGGTCCGGCCTTCCCGATGGAACGGACCGATTCCTCAGTGAAATGGCGGCCTCCATCGGGGGCTTGGAGTCCTTGCTCGGCGACCGCCGCCACTGCCGGTTCGTGCTGGTGATGTTGGCCGAGAAGCTCAGTTATCGCGAGACCTGCTCGATGATGGAGCACCTCACGCAATGGAAGGTCTCGGTGGCCGATATCGTCGTCAACCGGCTCGTCCCTGAGAGCGAATGTCCGCTCTGTCTCGAAAGTCGCCGCAGCCAGGCATCGATCGTGAACAGGATGATGGAAGACCCACGGTTCTCCCGGAGCCTTCTCTGGGGCGTCCCGCTTTACCCGGACGAAGTCCGGGGGACCGGAGCGCTGAAACGGTTTTGGAACGGCGCCGCCCGGCTCACGAAGGTGGAGACGCCGGAGGCCCCACTCCCCGCCCGGCCTTCCCCGCCTGTGCAGGCAACAGCCAAGGGGCTTCCCTCAGGCCGGCGACTGTTGTTCTTTGCCGGCAAAGGCGGGGTGGGCAAAACCACGCTGGCTTGCGCCACCAGCCTGCGGTTGGCCCGGGAGAGCCCGGACCTGGAAGTGCTGTTGTTTTCCACCGATCCGGCCCATTCGCTCTCCACCTGCATGGAAACGCCGGTGGGGCCTGCTCCCACCCGCATTGTTCCCGGCTTGACGGCCTTGGAGATCGATGCCGAGGCCGAGTTCCATTCGCTCAAGCAACTCTACGCCGAGGAGTTGAAATCGTTCCTCACCGCCGCCGTCCCCGGCATGGACCTGACCTTCGATCGGGAGGCGATGGAGAGATTGCTCGACCTGGCGCCTCCCGGCCTGGACGAAGTCATGGCCTTGACCCGCGCCACCGAGCTCCTCGACCGAGGCTGCTATCAAACACTCGTGCTCGACGCCGCCCCCACCGGACACTTGCTCCGGCTGCTGGAAATGCCCGAGGTGGTGGACCGCTGGTTGAAAGTCTTCTTCAGTCTCTTTCTCAAATACCGCCGGGTTTTCCGCTTGCCCCGACTCTCGCAACGGCTCGTGGAGATCTCCAAAAACCTGAAACGCTGGCGCAGCCTCCTGCTCGACCCCGAGCAGTCTGCCTTGCACGCGGTGACCATTCTTACCGACATGGCCTTCGAAGAGACCCAAGACCTGCTCGGCGCCTGCGAACGGATGCGGATTCACGTGCCGGCGCTTCTCCTCAATCTCGCCACTCCCGCTAGCGCCTGCCCTCTTTGCACCGCCCTCCACCGGCGGGAGGCCATCGTGCAGCAGAAATTCGAGAGCGCCTTTCCCGAGCTTCCTCAGATCGTCGTCTATCGTCAGGCGGAACCGGTCGGCTTGCCGGCTTTGGAGACGCTGGCTCAAGCTCTGGCGTCGGCCCAATGTGTAAAAAGCCATGAGTAACCTCGATCCCCATATCCGTAAGTCCGTTTCCTTGTGTGAGGCCTTGGACCGCGCGATCGACACGGGGGTGGTGGTCCTGGGCGAAGTGACCCTCTCGGTGGCCGACGTCGACCTGATCTACCTCGGGCTCCAATTGGTCCTCACTTCGGTCGAAAACGGTGGCGAATCGGATGGGATCGCCTCGACCCCCTCCAGTCGCGTGCTGCGCGGCGGGCCGCAGAACGATCCACCGCCTACCGGGACGGAACACGGGCAGGACGGCTGGCGCCAAATTACCCCGCCCGCCGGCCCACAGGCAAACCCGGGCGGTCTGCCCCCGATTCGGAAGGAGGCAAAAGACGCCGGCCCACCCGCTTCCCGCCAATCCGGCCGGCCTGCCGTTCAGGCAGGCCCCAAGCCTCCCAGGTCCGCACCCCGCGGCCAAGACCCGAACAAGAATGGACTCGGCCAACTGGTGCTCGCGCTCATTAAGGTGCTGCACGAGCTCTTGCAACGGCAGGCGCTCCGGCGCATGGAAGCCGGTTCGCTGAGCATAGCCGAGATCGAAAACCTCGGCGCGACACTCATGCGACAGGCGCGGGAGATTGAGCGGCTGGCTGGAGACCTCGGCTTGGAAATGGAAGACCTGAACCTGGACCTGGGACCTTTGGGTAAGCTTTTGTAGCGCTATGACGACTGAACGGCACATCGAACACTCCACCAGTGGCTCAACGCTGGCCGACCTGTTGGAACGGGTCCTGGACAAAGGCATTGTCATTACCGGCGACATCAAGGTGAAGATCGTCGATATCGAGCTGCTCACCATTGAGATCCGACTGCTGGTTTGTTCGGTGGACAAGGCCAGGGAGATCGGGGTGGATTGGTGGGTCGATCACCCCGCCTTCGCCCGCCGGCAGCAGGCGCAGATCTCCGATACGTTGAGCAACCTCGAGGAACGGCTGGCCAAAATCGAGACGCCGGCGACGCAGGCGGCACCCGGCGGCCCTGGGGCTTGAGGCCGAGAGTGCTCCTCCTCCGAGCTCGCTCCAGTCCGTCGAGTTAACAGTTTCGAAGAGTTGTAGGAAAGGCGGGAGCGCAGGCATCCTGCCTGCGTTTTTGCGGGCGAGACCGGCAGGCAGGCACGGCAGGCACGGCGCCCGCGCTCCTCTCTTGCCGAGCCAAGTGCGAAAAGTTATGCAACAATTGATATCAAGAGGGATAGATACCAATGAGCGAAGGAAGATACGAGAGCGAGGCGATTACGGAGGAGCGGGCGCAGCACTGCCTTCTCAAAGATGAGAGCTTCCAGGCAATCCTCGACGTCATTCACGACCCCACGGCCCTAATCGATGCTGGCGGCGTCATTCTGCACGGCTTCTGGCAGCGGCCGGTGGTTTAAGATGATCGTCGCCGCCCACCAAGCCACGGACCTTTCGGTAGCGATGGTTCTCTACCTTGATATTACCGCGGAGAAGAAACAGGTGGCGGCCTCGTGGGATCGGGCGACACGGAGGCAGGATCGACCTGGAGGACCGTGCAGGTGGTGGAACCTGTGCCAACCTCCATTTTCCCGTTGGCTCCCGGGGAGCGGCGCTGCCGGACAGGGGCGATAACCGAAAGACCCATTTGCCCAAAGACCGCGGGGCGGGAATCCTCATGGTGGAGGATGATGCGCCGGTTCGCGCGCTGGTTCAGTCCGCCTTGGAGCAGCTCGACTACCGGGTGTTCGTCGCCACCGACGAATTCCAGGCCCTCGAACAGTGGGAAGAAAACCAGGGCGAAATTCAGTTGTTGCTAACCGATGTGACCATGCCTAAGCCCAAGTTCGCTATTGTGAATCCTAAGCCGTTGATTTCCAAGCTTCGTTCCCCGAAAGGCACTACGAAAACCTCTTCGTTCGAAAAATTTCCAGTCTATGATTTCTTCA
>JBBDRH010000321.1:1345-4781 GCA_040905645.1 Actinomycetota bacterium | reverse complement strand
GGTCATGCTTTTGACGACATTCGGATGCATCGCGGTTCGCTCGGCCTCGGCTCAGCTGTTGGAGGCCCAGGGGGAGGATCCGGATCGGTTTCTCAAGCGGCAGCTGATCTTCTTCTCTCTGGCCACCATCGCTTTCGGACTGACGATACTTTTTGACTACCGGCGGTTCGTTCCTTACACGTCATTTGTGTACCTGGGGGTAATGGTGCTGCTCCTGGCGGTGCTGACGCCGATGGGCCAGCGGGTTGCCGGTGCCCAGCGCTGGATCAACCTGGGGATCTTCCAGATCCAGCCCGCCGAGATCATGAAGGTGGCCTACATAGGATTTCTTGCCACGCTGCTTTCCCGCGAGCGAACGCAGGAGGGGCTGCCGCAAGGAATTGCTCCGGTGATTCAGGCGCTCGCTATGGCGGGGGCGCCGGCGCTACTCATCTATTTCCAGCCCGACCTCGGCACCCTCATGGTCCTGCTGGCAATCGCCTTCGCAATGTTGATGGTGGCGGGAGTTCAGATCAGATGGCTGTTTGTCGTTGTGTTTGCGGCGGTCGCGATCGGAGGACTTGCTCTCAAGCTCGATGTTCTTCACGACTACCAGGTTGCACGGCTCGCCTCCTTCTTGGATAACGAAGCGGATCCGGGAAGAACGGGGTACAACCTGGCCCAGTCCAAGATCGCAATAGGCTCGGGCGGCTTTACCGGCAAGGGGTTGGGGAACGGCTCTCAGACCAACCTCGCCTACGTGCCCGAGCAGAGAACCGACTTCATCTTCACCGCGATAGGCGAGGAACGAGGCTTCATCGGAGCCGTGGTGATTCTGGCTCTGTTCGCAATTCTTCTTTGGAGATGCGTTCGGACCGCTATGCTGTCCAAAGATCTTTTTGGAGCGCTTGTGGCTGGTGGTGTTGCAGCCATGTTCGGATTTCAGTTGTTTGTAAACGTCGGAATGACGATCGGCATAATGCCCATTACCGGCATCCCTCTGCCCTTCGTGTCCTATGGAGGTTCGTCGTTGATCACAAGCTTCGTAGGTGTCGGCTTGGTGATGAACATCCACATGCGACGGTTTGTTTGACGAGTTTTTCCAGAGCGAACGGTTAGCTCTGAGGCTTTAGAAGATAGGAGAGGTTTTGGATGAACCAACGGCTACGGAGGACGTAGCAGTAACAGAGGCGCCATCCGAGGGCCCACCAAAAAAGCGTCCAACCAGGCGCCGCAGGGCCCCCGCGAAAGCAACAAGCGAAGAAAGCCCGCAGGCCGAGTCTCCGGCCGGAGCCGAGGCTTCCGGCCCAGAGCCGCCTGAGATCGAAGCGCGGACGACCGAAGAGCCCTCGCCGGCTCCGGAAACCGTGTCTGAGGGCGGAGAGCCCAGTGCCGCACCGCGCAGGAGCCGTAGAAGGCGCACGCGCAAGTCCGCAGCGGACGCACCGCGCCCGGAGGGGGCGGACGCGCCGGCCGTCGCCCTGCCTGAATCGACGGAAGCGGAGACCGGCGAGACCATGCCCCAGCCCTTGTTGGTCGGGGCGGCAGCCGAGGAAGCCAGGCCTGCATCGGCCGTCTCGGAAGGCAGCGGCTCAGGTCGCCCGACCGGGAGGCGCAAGCGCAAGGGATCCCGGCGGCCCAGGATGGAGCACATCGCCCCGCTGGGGCCGAGAAAGATGCTGGTGACGGTCGGGGAGGAGCGCAGCCAGATCGCCGTTCTCGAGGGCCGTGAGCTGATCGAGCACTATGTGGCCAAGCGCGAGGATGTCTCGATCGTAGGAAACATCTACGTCGGCAGAGTCGAGAATGTGCTGCCCGGTATGGAGGCCGCGTTTTTGGACATCGGCGAAGCGCGCAACGCAGTCCTCTATGTCGGCGAGGTCAGCCACGAGGAGGAGCTCGATGGGCCCTCACCTCGAATCGAGACCCTTCTCAAGTCCGGTCAGGCGGTGGTTGCGCAGGTAACCAAGGACCCGATGGGCTCCAAGGGCGCCAGGCTGACCACCGAGGTCTCGATTGCCGGAAGGTACCTCGTGCTGGTTCCCAACGCCGACTCTCTGGGCATCAGCAGGAGGCTCGCCGACAACGAGCGGCGCCGCCTGCGCGACATCGGTTCACGGATTAGACCCGAAGGCCACGGCCTGATAGTGCGCACTGCAGCCATCGGGGTTACCGAGGAGGATCTGGAGCGTGACGCCAACAGGCTCATCCGGATCTGGAACGAGGTTCTGGAGAAGAGCAAGAACGCCAAGCCTCCCAAGCTCGTCTACTCGGAGCCCCCGCTCGCCATCAGGGTGATCCGGGACCTGTTCACCACCGATGTGGAGCAGGTGCTTGCCGACGACGAGCTCGTCTACAAGGAGATCCGAGAGTATCTCGAGGAGATGGCGCCCGACCTGGCCGGGCGGGTGGAGCTTTATCAGGATCCGCTTTCCTTGTTCGAGCGTTACCACGTCACCGAACAGGTGCGCAAGGCGGTCGATCGCAAGGTCTGGCTCGCCTCCGGCGGACACATAGTCATCGACCGAACCGAGGCCATGACCGTCATCGACGTCAACACCGGCAGGTTTGTCGGCAGATCCACGCTGGAGGACACCGTGCTGCACGCCAACCTGGAGGCGGCGGAGGAGATTGCCAAGCAGCTCCGGCTGCGCGACATCGGCGGCATCATCGTCATCGACTTCATCGATATGGGGTACGAACGCAACCGCGAGGAGCTGCTCCGGGTGTTCGAGAACGCCCTGCTGCGGGACAAGACCCGCACGCAGGTATACGGCGTCTCCGATCTCGGTCTGGTTCAGATGACCCGCAAGAGGATCTCGGAGGGGCTGCTCGAGGCCTTCTCCCACAAGTGCGAGGAGTGTGACGGCCGGGGGCTCATCCTCCACGCGTTCGACTGAGCGCCGTCGGCCGGGGCTCGAATAGATTGGTATGCTGTTTTGTACCTCCGGCCGATGACGGCCACGGCAGGTCTGATCAGTGCAGGATCTCGCGCTGAAGGTCACGAAGAAAGAGATTTTTTCATGTATGCGGTCATAAAGACGGGCGGTAAGCAGTACAAGGTGAACAAGGGCGACGTGCTGGAGGTCGAACACATCCGCCTGAAGGGGGAGGAGACCACCACCGATCTCACCCCGATCCTGGTGGTCACGGACGAGGGCAAAGCCATCCACGGCGCCAAGGAGCTGGCCTCCTACAAAGTCGGCGTGAAGATGCTCGGGGACGCCAAGGGCGACAAGATCACCGTCTTCAAGTACCGTCCCAAGAGCGGTTACGCCTCCAAGACCGGTCACCGGCAGCTCTACTCCTTGATCGAGATCACCTCGATCGGGGATCAGACCAAGGACGACAAGAACCCGTCCAAGGCACAAAAGCCCGCCGCTGAGGCGAAGAAGAGCGCCGAGCCCGCCGCTGAGGCGAAGAAGAGCGCCGAGCCCGCCGCTGAGGCGAAGAAGAG
>JBBDRH010000321.1:0-1245 GCA_040905645.1 Actinomycetota bacterium | reverse complement strand
CGCCGAGCCCGTCGAAACGGCCCCCGATTCAGAAACTGCTACCCTGGACGCTGATGGCTCATAAGAAGGGCGCTTCGGCGTCGAGAAATGGAAGAGACTCGCAGGCGCAACGCCTGGGCGTGAAGGTCTTCGGTGGACAGGTGGTGACTGCCGGATCGATCCTCGTCCGTCAGCGCGGAACGAAGTACCACCCGGGGGAGATGGTCGGGCGAGGAAACGACGACACACTATTCGCCAAGGCCCACGGACAGGTCAAGTATCACCACCGCGCCGGCAGGCACCTGGTCAGCATCCTCCCCTCGGAGCCCCCGGAGTCCTAGGCGGTGCATTAGCTCCCCAAGAGTTTTCGCTGTCCCAGTTTTCCGCTCCATTCCTCGTAAGGTAATCAACATGCTTGTTGATGAGGCCCATATCTTCGTCTCCTCGGGAAAAGGAGGGGATGGCGCGGTGTCTTTCCTCAAGATGAAGTACAAGCCCCGAGGCGGCCCGGACGGCGGGAACGGGGGCCGGGGAGGCTCCGTTGTGCTTGAGGCGATACCCGGGGTGGGCTCTCTGGCCTGGTTGAAGAACCACCCTCATCAAATTGCCAAGTCCGGAGCCCAGGGAGCGAAGAACAACCGCACGGGAGCCAACGCGGTTGACCTGGCCCTGCAGGTGCCTGCCGGCACACTGGTCAAGGACGAAGCCGGGCGAATTCTCGCCGATCTGGCTGCTCCCGGCGACCGCGTGGTCGTGGCGAAGGGAGGGCGGGGAGGTAGAGGCAACGCCGCGTTTGTAAGCTCGGTCCGGCGAGCCCCCGGTTTCGGCGAGCTGGGAGAGCCGGGCGAGGAGCGCTGGCTGCGCCTGGAGCTGAGCCTGATCGCCGACGTAGCCGTGATCGGGTTGCCCAACGCCGGCAAGTCCACTCTCGTAGGAGCTCTTTCCGCCGCCACCCCGAAGGTGGCCGACTACCCCTTCACCACGCTCGAGCCCACGCTCGGGGTTGTCTATCACCACGATGTGGTTTTCACGATCTGCGACGTCCCCGGCCTGATCGAGGGCGCCCACGAGGGCAAGGGCCTCGGCCTCAAGTTCCTGAAGCACGCCACCCGGTCGGGGATCTTCGTTCATATGATCGATCTGGCGGCGGACACCGATCCCCTGGAGGCATTCGCCACCGTCACCGAGGAGCTGCGGAAGTATCGGGAGGATCTTCCGGAAAGGCCGGTTCTGATCGCATTGAACAAAATCGATCTGGTGGAGCCG
>JBBDRH010000320.1:0-4837 GCA_040905645.1 Actinomycetota bacterium | reverse complement strand
CTGGTGACCTTAGGCATCGGCGACGCACCCGGAGGTCTTGTTGTACTGGCCTTGGCAGCGGCAGTTGTGGCTGCCCTGATCGGAGCGGGCAGGTCACCAAAGGTCCGCTCCTTGCCCAGCCTGCCGGCAGTCGTTTGGGCGGCGCGCTTCCTGCTGATCGCGGGCGCGGCCTTCGGGGCATTCTTGCTGGTGAAGGACATCGCACAAGTGGTGTGACCCGCCGCCAGTCATGCCTACCGCCTGAGGAGTGGGCATACGATGTACTCATGGCGGAATCCGAACGGACAGTCGCATTCGTGCTGGGCGGAGGCGGCCACCTGGGCGCCAACGAGGTAGGCATGCTGCAGGCGCTCCTGGAGCGCCACATCACTCCCGACCTGATCGTCGGCACCTCGGTTGGAGCTATGAACGGCGTGGCGATCGCAGCCGATCCGTCGCTCGAAAGTGTCCGCAAGCTCCGCCAGGCCTGGCTGGCGCTGGGCAAGGAGCGGGTCTTTGCCTCCCCCTTCGGGGGCGCCGGCAACCTGGTCCGTAGAGGCACTCACCTGCACTCCAACAAGAACCTGCGGACACTGATAGAGCGGCTCTTGAAAGTCGAGCGATTCGAGGAGCTGAAAGTGCCCTTCCAGTGCGTTGCAGCCAGCGTCGAACGAGCCGCCGAGCACTGGTTCAGCGAGGGGCCCATAGTGCCGGCGATCCTGGCGTCGGCCGCGGTCCCCGGGCTCCTGCCCCCTGTTGAGATCGACGGCGAACACTTTCTCGACGGCGGCCTCGTGAACAGCATCCCAATCGAAAAAGCCATCCAGCTTGGCGCCAACGAGCTCTACATCCTGCAGGTCGGCCGTATCGAGCAGGCCCTCACCGCACCGAAGAACCTCCTTCAGGTCGCCACCGTGGCGTTCGAGATCGGCCGCCGGCACCGCTTCGCCCGGGACATGGCCTCCTTGCCGGAGGGGGTGATCGGCCACGTGCTCCCCACTGGGGAGGAGGACTCCCTCACCGGGCTCGGGCAGCTCAAATACCGCGACTTCACCCACGTGAGCAAGCGGATGGAAACGGCCCACCGGGCCAGCGCCCGGTATCTGGACGACCTGCAGGCCCGTTCATCCCGAACCGGATGAGGGCGGAGGCGTACCGGGTCCCATGAACAGCCTGCCTCCCAGGTTCATACGGCGCCTGGTTCTCGCCCCCATCACACTGCTCATCTGCCTCGCCTGCCTGGCGCTTTCACCCGTGCTTGCTCTGCTGGCCGGGCTCTACGCACTCCTCTTCGACCACAAAGCCCGGGTTCTGAGGCTCATCGCGTTCGCAACGATCTATATGTTCTACGAGGTGGTGAGCATCCTCGCGCTGCTGGGACTATGGGTGATCTCGGGAGCAGGCTTGGGCTTGCAGTCGTCCCGGATGCAGGCCGTCCACTATGGCTACATGCGCTGGTGGCTTGAACGCATCAGCCGGGCCGCCACCCGGTTCTTCCGGCTCCGGATCGAGATCGAGGACCCTCCCGCCCGCAAGCCCGGCCCGGTCCTGGTGTTCAGCCGCCACGCCGGCCCCGGCAACTCTCTATTGCTGGTGGGCACGATCATGATCACCTTCAGGCGGCTGCCGCGAATCGTCATGCTGGCCAAACTCCAGTGGGATCCCTTCTTCGACACCATCGGCAATCGCCTCCCCAACCGCTTCATCCGGCACGAGCCGTCGGAGCGGGACCGATCCTTCAAGGTCATCGCCGAGCTCGCCTTGGGAACCGTCGGCCAGGGGACGTTCGTGCTGTTCCCGGAGGGCAGGGACTTCACCTACAACCTTCGGATACGGGCTATCGCCCACCTGCGCAAAAAGGGCCACCTGGAGGAGGCGGACAAGGCCGGGATGATGAAGCGGATGCTTCCTCCTCGCCACGGCGGCGTGATGGCCGCGGTGAATGCCGCGCCCGATGCAGACGTGGTCTTCGTAGCGCACACCGTCTTGGAGGACGTGGGACCCTTCGGCGAGCTCTGGCGCCGGATTCCCTTCGAGCGACCGGTGGCGGCGCGCTACTGGCGCGTCCCTGCCACCGAGGTCCCTCGGGAGGAGGAGGCCCTCATCGACTGGCTCTACGAGTGGTGGGCCCGGATCGATGAGTGGATCGGCCACAGGATCGATCCTCAGGACAAGCTGATTGCGATTTTGCCGGAGAAGGCGGCTGAGCCGGAGAGCGAGATTGCGGTGGAACCGGCGACCGAGATCGCAGGAGAGCCGGAGAGCGAGATTGCGATGCAACCGGCGACCGAGATCGCAGCACAGGCGGTTGGCGAGATCGCAGCAGAGCCAGAGACGGCGATTGCAGCGGTGCCGGAGAAGGAGGTCCCTGCGGAGGCGGAGACACAGACTATGGGAAGTGAGGGAGGCGCCTAGCCAAGATCATTCATGAGCTCGGACCATGTGCCGAGAGAGTTGCTACGGCGCCCCCTCACTTGACGACCTCTATATCGGCACGAACGCGGTTTCCTTTAACACCTTCTTAGCGGCACAGGCGGCTACAGCAGCTCAGACTCCTTCAGCTTGGCCGCCAGCTCCCTGAGCGCCTTGCCCCGATGGCTGATCTTGTCCTTGAACTCGGCCGGCAGCTCGCCAAACGTCCGGTTCTGGCCTTCAGGAATGAACCAAGGGTCGTAGCCAAAGCCCCCCTCCCCCCTCGGCTCCCACGCGATACGCCCCTCGCAGGTGCCTTCGGCGTGGATCTCGCGGCCTTCCGGGGTTACCAGCACCGCCACGCACCGATACCGGGCGGTCCGGCTCTTGAATGGCACGTCCTTCAGCAGGTGGGCCATGTGCAGGTTGTTCTGCTCATCGGTGGCCGCAGGCCCGGCAAAACGGGCTGAACGGACTCCGGGAGCTCCGCCCAGCGCATCGATCTCGATCCCCGAGTCGTCGGCAAGCACCGGCTTGGAGCTGAACTCGGCCAGCGTCCTCGCTTTGATCAGGGCGTTGTCGAGGTAGGTGTGACCCGACTCGATCAGTTCGGGCCACGGCGCCATCTCGTCTTTGGTGATGAAGCGGATGCCCAGGTCGCCCAAAATCTCGACGATCTCTACGATCTTGCCCGGGTTGGCGGTACCCAGTACCAGCTCCAGCTATCCGACTCCCAGGACGTCTCGCTGGATCGCCATCAGCTCATCGATCCCCTTGCGGCCCAGATCCAGCAGGACCTGCAGGTCTTTCTCCGAGAACGGCTTTCCCTCCGCCGTCCCCTGCAGCTCGACGAAGTCCCCGGACCCGGTCATGACGATGTTCATGTCGACCTCGGCTGCGGAGTCCTCGACGTAGTCGAGATCCAGGCACGGGACGCCCTGGACGATCCCGACGCTGACCGCCGCCAGCTGGTCGGTCAGGGGGCTTGCGGGGATCATGCCCGATGAGACCAGGCCGTTGCACGCTTCCGCCAGTGCGATATAAGCCGCGGTTATGGAAGCGGTCCGGGTGCCCCCGTCGGCCTGGAGGACGTCACAATCCAGCCATATCGTTCGCTCCCCCAGCGCCCTCATGTCGCAGACGGCACGCAGGCTCCTTCCGATGAGACGCTGGATCTCCTGGGTCCTTCCGCCCAGCTTGCCCTTCGTCACCTCCCGGGGAGTACGAGTCTCGGTCGCACGCGGGAGCATCGAGTACTCGGCGGTGACCCAACCCTTTCCTTTCCCGCGCATCCAATCCGGGACCCGGTCGTCCACGGTGGCGTTGACCAGGACCCGGGTCCTGCCCGATTCGTACAGGACCGAGCCCTCGGCAAAGTCGACGAAGCCCTTCTGGACCACGATGGGCCTGAGCTCGTCGGGGGCCCGGCCCCCCCATCGCTCGATCAAACTTCCAGCACTTCGTTGTCGATGGCGAGCTGCACCTCTCCCTGGAAGCGCGACCTTGCCTGCTCCAGGCTGACCTGCGGGTCGAGCCCGGGCACGATGTGGGTGAGCACCAGCCGGCCCGCGCCGGACCGCTCTGCCAGATCTCCAGCTTCTTCGGCGGTCATGTGAACCTCCCGCATGACGTGGTTGGGAGCCTGGAGGCTGGCCTCGGCGATCAACACATCGGCACCGCGAGCAAACTCAACCAGCTCGTCGTTCCAACCGGTGTCCGCGGTGTACACCAGAGTGCGGCCGGACGCCTCGATCCGCATCGAAAGCGTCTCGACGGGGTGCACCGCCTCGATGAAGGAGAAGAGGAAGGGCTCGATCTCGATCCTGTCGGAGGAGTTCAGCGGCCGGAAGTCGAGATATCCCCCGAATCCCGGGTCGGTGGTGGGCGAGACGAGTTGTGCGAGGTGAGCCTCCGCCCCCGCCGGCGCATACACCTCCAGTCCCTTCGGCCCCGGGCTGTCCCCCGCGTACCTCAGGGCGTAGTAAAGCGAGTAGAGATCGAGGATGTGGTCGATGTGCATGTGGGAGAGAATCACCGCGCGCAGATCGTAGTAGCTGATGTGGCGCTGCAGGTTCGCGAAGGTGCCGCTGCCGGCATCGACCCATACGCAGTACTCGCCCTGGCGAAGAAGGTACCCGGTGCAGGCGCCGTCCGACTTGGGGTAGGTACCGCTGGCCCCCAGGACGATCACCTCGAACGGCGTCACTGTTCGTTGACCAGAGCGAGCACCGGCACCTGCTCAACGGAGTCGAGGCCGGTCAGAAAGCGGGAGCCCACTTCGCGGAACTGCTCCGGATCGCCCGAGGTCATGAACCTCCTTGTACCCACTTCCCTGACCCGTCGGAGCAGCCCGCGCTGCACGAGCTCGAAGTAGATGTCCTTGGCCGCCTCCTCAGCCGAAGATATCAGCCCCATCCGCCCGCCGGTGACCGAGTGAAGGACGCCC
>JBBDRH010000319.1:0-4847 GCA_040905645.1 Actinomycetota bacterium | reverse complement strand
AGAAATACGATTTTGACGATGCCCGCAACGTGCTGGAGCGCTCCAGCGCCCGGGAGACCGCCGCCCGCACGGCCGCCGGTGCGCTCGCGAAGCTGTTCCTGTCGCAGGTGGGGGTTTCTCTGGTCTCCCATGTCGTGTCGATAGGCACCGCCGAAGCCCGCTCCGACGTTCGCCCGGGGCCTGGCGACCTGGAGGCCATCGATGCCAGTCAGGTCAGGTGCTTCGACCCGGAGGCGGAGGTTGCGATGGTCGAGCAGATAGAGGCAGCGGCCGCCGCCGGGGACTCGTTGGGCGGGGTATTCGAGGTCATCGCCTACGGAGTGCCCACCGGCCTCGGCTCCTATGTGCACTGGGACCGCAAGCTCGACGGCCGGCTGGCGCAGGCGATGATGTCGATCCACGCGATCAAGGGTGTGGAGCTGGGCGATGGGTTCGCCAACGCCCGCCTTCTGGGCTCGCAGGCCCACGACGAGATCTTTTACGAGGAGGGGCGCTTCGTCCGCACCACCGACCGGGCCGGGGGAACCGAGGGAGGAGTCTCGATGGGCGGCACCCTGCGCGTGCGTGCGGCGATGAAGCCGTTATCGACTCTGAAGAGGCCGCTTCGCACAGTGGACGTCAACACCAAGGAGGCTGTGACCGCGTTCAAGGAGCGCACCGACTCGTGCGCGGTTCCTGCCGCCGGAGTAGTGGGTGAGGCGATGGTCGCGCTGGTGATCGCGGGCGAGATTCTCGAGAAGTTCGGGTCGGACAACCTGGCGGACATCAAGGCGGCGATGGACGCCTACCAAGCGCGGATCGATGCACGTTGATCCGGGCGATGACCGGATCCCGTTCACCATAGCTCTGATCGGCCCCAGCGGTGCGGGCAAGACTGAGGTGGGAAGGCGACTGGCCGGGGCGTTGGGCCGGCCGCTGGTCGACACGGACGCGTTGATAGTCGAGAGGGAGGGTCGTTCCATAGCCGAGATCTTCGAGCAGGACTCAGAGGATGGATTCCGCCAGAAGGAGTCCGAGGCGGTCGCCGAAGCGGCGGCCACGCCCGACGCCGTGGTGGCCTGCGGGGGCGGAGCGGTCCTGGATCCCAGGAACGTCGAGGCTCTCAAGGGGTCCGGAGTGGTCGTGTATCTGAAGGTCAGCCCCGAGGTGGCCGCGGAGCGGGTGGGATCAGGCAACGGGCGGCCTCTGCTGACCGGCGGGCCGGTGCGCCGGCGGCTCGAGAAGATCATCGCCGAGCGGGAGGCGGCGTACGAGGCGGCTGCCGACCGCACCGTCGATGCAACCGGCCGGCCCGAGGACGTGGTCGATGCTCTCGTGGGGATCTGGGAGTCCGTGCACAGGCCCGACTCGGAGCTGGCACAGAGGTGGCGGCTCCGGCGATGAGGTCCGTGAAGGTAGAGCTGGGCGAGCGGTCCTACGAGATAGTCGTGGGAGCGGGTTTGATCGATGAAGCCGCCTCTTTTTTTCCGCAGGACGCCCGGTACACCAGCGTGGTGGCGATCGTCGACGAAAACGTCGAGGCTATTTATGCCGAGAGGCTCCTCGTGTCGCTGGCGCGGCTGGGCGAGGTACACAAGCTCGTGGTGCCCTCAGGCGAGGCCTCCAAATCCCTGGACGTCGCCGCCGGTCTTCTCGGGCGGATGGCGGAGCTGAAGGTCCGCCGCCAGGATGTCGTGGTCACTCTGGGCGGGGGGGTGGTAACCGACCTGGGCGGATTTGTGGCCTCGATCTATCAGCGGGGGATCGGCGTCGTGCATGTGCCGACCACCCTGCTCGGGCAGGTCGATGCCGCCATAGGAGGGAAGACGGGGGTCAACCTCGAGGCGGGCAAGAACCTGGTGGGCACCTTCTGGCAGCCGGCCGCGGTCCTGGCCGACATCTCAACGCTGAAAAGCCTCCCCCCTCGCCACTTCCGTTCGGGGATGGCGGAGGTGATCAAGTACGGACTGTGCTATGACCGGTCGATCCTGAAGACGGTTCAGGAGCAGAGGGAGGCAATCGAGTCCCAGGACCCGCAGGTGCTGGAGGACCTGGTCTTCCGGTGCGCCGCCATCAAGGCGGCGGTGGTCTCCCATGACGAGACCGACTTCGGCGGAAGGACCATTCTCAACTACGGCCACACCTTCGGCCACGCCCTGGAGGCAGCGGGAGGCTACGAGCGGTGGCTTCACGGTGAGGCCATCGCAGTGGGGATGATGTTCGCAGCCGGTCTGGCCCGGGAGATGGGGCTGCTGGATGCCGAAGGGGTTGGGGCTCACCGCCGGGCTTTCGAGGCGATGGGCCTTCCGGTGCGGGCATCCTTCGATCCCGAGGCGGTCGTGGGAGCCTGGTCGATCGACAAGAAGTTCCTGGATGGGCAGCGCTGGGTCCTTCTGGAGGGGATCGGGCATCCCGTGATTCGCTCGGATGTTCAGCCGCGCCACATCCAGGCGGCCCTGTCGAAAGTGCTGGCAGCCCCATGAAGGTCTTTGTTTTGAACGGCCCGAGCCTGAACATGCTCGGGGAGCGACAGCCGCTGATCTACGGCTCCACCACCCTGGCGGAGGTGGAGCAAATGTGCCGTGCCCGGGCATCCCAGCACGGGATGGAGGTGGACTTTCGACAGACCAACGACGAGGGCAGGCTGGTGGACTGGCTGCAGGAGGCACGCCACGGAGCCGATGGGGTCGTCTTGAATGCCGCCGCCTTCTCCCACTACTCGCTGGCGGTGCGGGATGCGGTCCAGGCGTGCGGCAAGCCGGTCATCGAGGTCCACATCTCCAACATCTTCGCCCGGGAGGAGTTCCGTGCGACTTCGGTTATCTCTGCCGTGGCGGTGGGGGTGATCAGCGGTTTGGGGGTTCAGGGCTACCTGGCGGCCATCGATGCCCTCGCGGGAATTCTGGGCGAGAAGGGCGCCGAGTGAACTTCCCGGGGAGGCTGGCCGGGGTTCGCCGGGCAATGGAGGCGGACGGGCTCGACGCGCTGCTGGTCAGCAACCTGGTGAACGTCAGGTACCTGTGCGGCTTCGCCGGTTCGAACGGCTACCTGTTCATCACTCCGGGATCGGCCCGGTTCATAACCGACGGCAGGTACCGGTTCCAGGCCGCCGATGAGGTTCACGAGGCTGAGGTCCAGATCTGCATGACCCACCAGGAGGTAATCGACACCTTCAACGCTCTGACGGCCGAGAACAGGCTGCGGAGGATCGGCTACGAAGCCACGCATGTCACCGTGGCCAGCCGCGGGGCCGCCTGGGAGCCGCCGCCGGGCCTGGACAAGCTGGGCGCTTATTTCGGCGACGCGGAGCTGGTGGCGGTGCAGGGACTGGTCGAGGAGCTGCGCAAGGTGAAGGAAGCGGGTGAGATCGAGGCAATCCGCAGGGCTGCGGCGATAGGGGACAAGGGGTTCGAGTACATCGTCGGGAAGGTGAAGCCCGGCGTGACCGAACGTGAGCTGGCCCTGGACCTGGAGTTTTACATGCGATCGATCGGGGCTGAGGCGATGTCGTTCGACGTCATCGTTGCGGCGGGGGAGCGGAGCGCGCTGCCCCACGCCCGGCCCACCGAGCACAAGGTCGAGAGGGGCAGATTCGTGCTTTTCGATTTCGGGTGTGTGGTCGATGGGTACTGTTCGGATATGACCAGGACGGTGATCGTGGGACCTGCGGACGACAGGCACCGGGATGTCTACGAGATGGTGCTTCAGTCGCAGAGTGCCGGCCTGGAGGCGGTGGGGCCGGGTATCGCCTGTGGCGATGTGGACGCGGTTGCCCGGAATGTGATCGCCCAAGCGGGGCACGAGGAGGCTTTCATGCACGGCCTCGGCCATGGAGTGGGACTGGAGATCCATGAGGCCCCCAGCTTGAAGAAGGGCTTCCCCGAGCTGCTGCAGCCGGGCCATGTGGTCACGGTGGAGCCGGGGGCGTACTTCGAGGACTGGGGTGGAGTGCGGGTTGAGGACCTGGTTGCGGTGACTGAGGACGGCATCGACACTCTGTCGCGAGCGCCCAGGGACCTTATAGTTCTATGAACGCCTAATCGAAGAGGACTTCACTGAGACGATGATTTCAACCAACGACATGCGGCCCGGCCAGACCCTGAACCTGGACGGCGAGCTCTTCACGATCGTGAAGTACGAGCACCACAAACCCGGCAAGGGCGGCGCGATGGTGCGGACCAAGCTGAAGAGCGTCAAGAACGGCGCGGTGGTGGACAAGACCTTCCGTGCCGACGAGAAGGTCGACCTTGCGATCCTGGACAAGCGGCAAATGCAGTACCTGTACTCCGACGACACCGGCTTCGTCTTCATGGACAACGAGACCTACGAACAGATTCAGGTCGACCGTGACTTCGTCGGCGACCTCGCCGGCTTCATGAAGGAGCAGCAGGTGGTGGAGGTCCAGATGTACGAGGGCAGCCCTACCGGAATCGAGCTTCCGCCGACGGTGGACCTGCAGGTGACGCACACGGATCCGGGGCTGCAGGGAGACCGCAGCTCCGCAGGCAACAAGCCGGCCACCCTCGAGACGGGGGCCGTCGTGCAGGTCCCGCTGTTCCTGCAGGAGGGCGAGATGATCCGCGTCGATACCCGCACCGGAAACTACGTTACGAGAGTCAGGTAGCCCTGCACAGGCGAGGCTCCCGCAAGCTTGCGCTGGACGTTCTCTTCGAACAAGAGCTGAAATCGGTGAACGCCTCCGAGATCCTGAGCAGATATCAATCGAACCCGGGTTACGAGTTCGCGGCAACTCTGGTGAACGGCGTGAACGAGAACCTGGAGAGGCTCGACGGGCTGATCACGGAGCACGCGAAGGACTGGACGCTGGACCGGATGCCGGGGGTGGACCGCAACGCGCTCCGGATCGG
>JBBDRH010000318.1:0-4888 GCA_040905645.1 Actinomycetota bacterium | reverse complement strand
CTTCCATGCAGCATCCTCGTTCGCACCGGCGCCCAGCGGGGTCATCCCGGCTGCCGATAGGTTGGCTGCGGTGTCCAGAAGCGCATCGGGGCCGAAGTCGAGCGAGTGGTTGTTGGCCAGGCTCGCGATATCGACCCCCGCCTCCCGCATGGCGGGCAAGGAGGCGGGGTCGGCCTGGAAGGTGTACTGCTTGGCCTCGGGGGTCCCTCGATGGGAAGCCGAGCACTCGAAGTTCACTATCGCGATGTCGGCTGCGTTGAGCAGCCCCGACACCCGGCGCCAGGGAAAGCCCGGGCCCGACCTGGCGATCAGCTCCCCTATGGTGCCGCCCAGGTTGACGTCGCCCATCGCTGCGATCTGCACGGCCTCCGGCGGAAGGTCCGGAAGGAAGATCGCCGGCTCCTCATCGGATCCGGGGCTCCCGGGCGGGGGAACGACCGGGCGGGTCGATGGCGGCGGGGGGGCAGAGGTAGTGGTTGGCGGCGCTGAGGTCGTCGTGGTGAGCGCCAGGGTCTCGGGCACCGTTACGGCTGCGATGGTCGTGGTCTCGACTGGCGCCACATCTTCGGAGCCCCGGTTGCTCACCAGGATCAGACCGGCCGACACGACCGCCGGCATGACCAAGAGCGCCAGGAATCCGCGCGAAACCCGTCGAGCCATTCAACCTTCCTGCTTCGAGAGGATCCTAAGCGCCGGTTCGCCCGAGACCGGGGATTCCGGCTCTGATAGCTTGGCCCGGATGCGTCTTTCCAACCTTCCGCGGTGCCTGGCCGACGGGCTGATCGGCGGGCTCGTCGCCGGCGTCTTCGGAGGAGCCCCCTCGGTGCTGCTCCTGCCGTGGGAGGACCTCGACCAATCGATACAGGCAATCGCCCACCTGGTCCCGGGAAATGAGCGGTTCGGCTCGGCGTGGGGGCGCAGGGTTTTGGGCGGAGCCGCGCACATGGGAATATCGCTGGCATTGGCGACGCTGTACACCTGCGCCGTCAAAAAAAGGCCGCTGCTCTACGGAGCGGGTCTGTGGGGTGTGAACATCAAGCTCCTGGCGCCCGAGGAGATGCGCCGCCAGGATCGCAGCCTGGCTCTGGCCGACCACCTGGTTTGGGCGGTAGCGGTTCACGCGATCTGTCGCCTGAGGAATCGCTCGGCAGCTCGGAGCCCGACGGCTGGAACTGCGGTTAGGATAATTACGGCACGATCTGCGGGCGTGGAGCAGCACGGTTAGCTCGTCACCCTGTCAAGGTGAAGGTCGCGGGATCGAAGCCCGTCGCCCGCGCAGCTAAATCATGAATCGTTTGGATGGCCCGGACATGTCCGGGCTGTCTCTATTTGAGCCCTGGTCAACGACCCGTTCGCCTCAAGTCTTGGTCGCATGTTTTGATATGACCATTCTTCTCAAAGGACCGGTCCCATGGAAATCGTCATCGTCGGTGGTTGTGGCCGTGTGGGACTGCCGCTGGGTCTCGCCTTTGCGTCGAAGGGGGTGAAGGTCTGCCTCTACGACGTGAACGAGGAGGCCGTCGAGACGGTCAACCTCGCCAGGATGCCCTTCGCCGAGCTCGGGGCCGCAGAGGTGCTCTCCGAGGTCTCAGCTGCGGGTCTGCTGGTGGCAAGCAGCGACCCTTCCGTCATTGCCGACGCGCCCACGGTCGTCCTGGTGATCGGCACCCCGGTGGACGGGCACCTGAATCCGGATCCCCAGGCGGTGCCCAGGGCCATTGAGGGCGTGATGGACCACCTGGTCGACGGCCAGCTTCTGGTGATGCGAAGCACCGTCTACCCCGGAGTCACCGCCATGGTGGAGAAGCTGCTCGAGGGCACCGGCAAACGGCTGGAGGTGGTTTTCTGTCCTGAACGAATTGCCGAAGGTCACGCGCTGACCGAGCTCTTCGAGCTGCCGCAGATCGTCTCCGGACGTTCGGAGGCGGCGGTGACCCGAGCGGAGGAGCTCTTCACGATCCTTACGGACAAGATCGTGAGGCTGACGCCGGAGGAAGCGGAGCTGGCCAAACTGTTCACGAACGCCTGGCGCTACATAAAGTTCGCCACCGCAAACCAGTTCTACATGATCGCCAACGACTTCGGCGTCGACTTCGAGAACATTCGCACCGCCCTGGCCTACGAGTATCCTCGGGCCCAGGACATGCCCACCGCCGGTTTTACTGCGGGTCCCTGCCTCTTCAAGGACACGATGCAGCTGGCCGCCTTCAACAACAACAACTTCATGCTCGGACACGCAGGCATGATGGTCAACGAAGGGTTGCCGCTGTACATAGTCTCCCGGATGGAGCAGCGTTTCGATCTGCCCAAAATGACCGTAGGAATTCTCGGCATGGCCTTCAAAGCCGAGTCCGACGACATCCGTTCGAGCCTCAGCTACAAACTGAAGCAGGTCCTCGGATTTCGGGCCAACAGGGTCCTCTGTACCGATCCCTATGTGACTGTGGACCCGAACCTGGCCCCGATTGAGCAGGTCCTGGCAGAGTCCGATCTGCTCGTTGTCGGCGCCCCCCACCGGTGTTTTGCCGGTCTGGAACTGAAAGTCCCCGTGGTGGACATCTGGAACCTCTTTGGGAACGGAGTTCGGGTTTGAGCAAAGGCGCCGGTGAGCTCCCAGCCGGTGTCGAGGGCCTGGAGCTCGGCGATCCGGCCGCCGCTCCACGAATATCTGTGGTGATCCCCACCTACAACGAGGGTGAGGAGATCGTCGCGTGCCTGGACCGGGTGTTCGAGGCGGTCACGCTGCCGGCGGAGGTCCTGGTGGTCTACGACGACCTCCTCGACCGGACGGCGCCCTACCTCGAGAAGTACGCGTTGAATGAGCCCAGGCTCCGGCCCACCTTGAACTCGTACGCGAAAGGACCGGCCAACGCCATCAGGTTCGGCATCGACGCTGCCCGGGCACCGGTCATCGTCGTCACGATGGCCGACGGAAGCGACGATCCCCAGCAGATCGACCAGCTTGCTCGGCTCGTCGAGAGAGGGGTTGTGGTCGCCGCGGCGTCGCGGTACGTCACCGGGGGGCAGCAGGTAGGCGGCCCGTTTCTCAAAGGCTTCCTCTCCCGGATGGCCGGCCTGTCGCTGTACTGGCTTGCGAGAGTGGGCACCCGAGACGCCACCAACATGTTCAAGGCGTTTTCGGCAAGCTTCGTATCCGAGGTCGGCGTCGACTCCACCGGTGGGTTCGAGGTGGGGCTGGAGCTGGTGGCCAAGGCGAAACGGCTGCGACTGCCCGTCGCGGAGGTCCCCACCATCTGGCTCGACCGGATGCAGGGCACCTCAAGCTTCAAGATCGCGGCATGGATCCCTCGCTACCTGCACTGGTACTTCTTCGCCTTCGGGAGACGCCTCACCCCTGAACAGCTGAGGATACGGACCGGGAGGGGCGGTTGAACAAGGTTCTGATAAGCGGCTCCTCGGGATTCATCGGCGGTTATCTGGTGGAGGAGCTGCTGGACAGAGGCTACTCCGTGGTCGGAATCGACAACCACTCGAAATACGGCAAGGTCCAAAAGACCTACGACGATCACCCTAGCTACCGGCTCGTCGATGGCGATGTGCGCGATACCCCTCTGCTCATCGGGCTGCTGGAGGGGTGCGACCACTTCGTCGCCGGGGCGGCGCTGATCGGCGGGATCTCCTACTTCCACACCTACGCTTACGACCTGCTTGCAACCAACGAGCGGATCATGGCTTCCACCTGCGATGCAGCCATCCAAGCCTTCAGGGGCTCTCAGCTCCAAAAGGTCACCTACATCAGCTCCTCGATGGTGTTCGAATCGACCTCTTCGTGGCCCGCCCACCCGGGCCAGCAACTGGAGATACCCCCGCCTCGTTCGTCGTATGGGTTTCAGAAGCTGGCGGTCGAGTATTTTGCGAGGGCGGCGTTCGATCAGTACGAGCTGCCTTACACGATCGTGAGGCCGTTCAACTGCGTGGGCATCGGGGAGGGGAGAGCGCTGGGCGACGCCGAGGTCCTGAGCGGGAACGTGAAGCTGGCGATGAGCCACGTGGTGCCGGACCTGGTCCAGAAGGTGCTGAAAGGCCAGGACCCGCTGCACATCCTGGGCGACGGGACCCAGATTCGGCACTACACCTACGGCGCCGACCTGGCACGAGGCATCGTGCTGGCGATGGAAAGCCCCGCGGCGAAGAACAACGACTTCAACCTGTCCACCGGGCAGTCCACCTCGGTCCTGGAGCTGGCGGAGGCAATCTGGGCCAAGATCAAAGGGCCCGGCGTGCCGTTTCGTTGCGTGGAGGATCCGCCCTTCGAGCACGACGTTGCCCGCAGGGTGCCCAGCATCGAAAAAGCTAGAGACCTGCTGGGCTTCGAAGCCACGACCTCTCTGGACGAGATGCTCGACGTGGTGATCCCCTGGGTCGCCAAGGCCGTCGAGGACGGCATCCTCTGAATCAGGAGGCCGGGCGGGGCTTCCTCCCGGCGACCAGGAACTGTCTTCCGAAAACCCGCCAGAACAAGGGGATCTTCAGGTAGAGACCTACCATCCATGCCGGGGCTCGCCTCCCCCGGGACATGCTGTAGGGCAGGAACGATCCAATACACTCGAAGACCTCGAACCCCGCGATCTTCATCGCCTCCTCCAGGGACCTCTCGGTCAGCGGGAGGTAGTGGTCCCAAAAGTCCCAGTAGCCTCCCGCGATTCGCCTGATGTTGGGACCCAGGCAAATCAGCGTACCTCCCGGCTTCAGGGCCCCCAGAGCCGCATTCAGCGTGCGCATCAGGTGGTCTTTGCTCGGTAGATGCTCGAAAAAGTTGGAGGTGAAGACAAAGTCCAGGTCGCCGACCGGCCACGGCTGAGAGCAATCCTGCTCATGAAAGGTGATGTCGGGGTCGAGCATCCTGCGTGCGTCGGGGTTGAGGTCC
>JBBDRH010000317.1:0-4906 GCA_040905645.1 Actinomycetota bacterium | reverse complement strand
GGGTCGGCGCCCGGCTCCTGGCCTATCGCCATCAGCTGGTCGAAGGGTATGTTGCACTCCTGAGCCCACTGCTTGAAGTAGCGCTCCATCAAGGCCCGGGGGAATCTGTCTATCCCCGCAGAGACGGGAGTGTGGGTGGTGAAGCCGGTGCTCGCCCGGGTTGCCTCAATCGCCTCCGGGAAGCTCAGGCCCTCGCCTGTGATCAGGCCGCGGATTCGCTCCAGGCTGAGGAAACCGGCGTGGCCCTCGTTCATGTGGAACACCTGGGGATCCTCACCGAGCGCTGCGAGCGCTTGGACGCCTCCCATCCCGAGAAGGATCTCCTGCATCAGCCGGTGCTCCTCATCGCCTCCGTAGAGCCGGTCGGTGACGGTGCGTATCGCCGGATGGTTTCCCTCGACGTCCGAGTCGAGAAGGAAGAGGCGAACCCTGCCGACATCGACTCTCCACACCTGAGCAAGCAGCGGAATGCCCGCAAGGTCCACCTCGACCTGGACGTCGGTGGGTGTCATCGGCATGGCGTAAGGGTCGAGACGCAGATAGTGCTCGAGCTGCTGGCCGTCGGCGTTCAGCTCCTGACGGAAGTACCCCTCCCGGTAGAAGAGCCCGATGCCGATGATCGGGATGCCCAGGCCGCTCGCCGCCTTGAGGTGGTCGCCGGCCAGCACTCCGAGACCGCCGGAGTACTGGGGCAACGCTTCGGTGAGGCCAAACTCGGGCGAGAAGTACGCCACCGAGCGCAGGGGACTCTGGCGCCGCTGGAACCATCGCCCGGACCTGAGGTAGTGCTGGAAGTCGACGTAAATCTCGGACAGGAAGTCCATGAAGCCGCGGTCCTCGGCCAGCTCCTCGAACCGTCGCCGGCCGACTCTTCCCAGGACCTTGAGCGGGTCACCCTCGGAGGCGCTCCAGGCGCTCGGGTCGACCCATCTGAACAGATCACGTGTGCGTGGGTCCCAGGACCAGCGCAGATTCATTGCGATCTCGCCTAAGGGGGCCAGCGCCTCGGGAAGGCGGGCCCGCACGGTAAAGCTGCGAAGCGCCCTGGGGGTCACCGACAAATGGTATCCACTTGCGATGCTCCAAGCAAAAGCATTTCTCTAAGAAACGAATCTGAAACTTCGCGAAGTTTCGAAATCCAATCCGGTTTCGGGCACAGCAACGTATACCTCATGGTTCGTTTCAGAAGGGAAACTCATTGAGATTCATTCGCCGGCACTCGGCTCGTCCAGCGATCTTCGCCATGCTTTTCGCACTGTTCGGCCTTCTTACTGCTTGCGGCGACTCCACGGAGCAGGCGGCCGGGAAGGCAAAACCGTCAAAGGAAACTTCCGGTTCGGGCGGTGCGGTGACCATGAAACTGATCCAGTTCAAGCCTGCGACCCTGGAGGTCGCCGCCGGAACCGAGGTTGCCTGGACCCAGACCGACGCCGGTTTCCACACCGTCACCTCAGGAACCGTCGAGCAGGGCACCGGCGGAGTTACTCCCAGACCTGACGGCAAGTTCGACTCGAGCAGGCTCGTTACCGACCAGACGTTCTCATTCACTTTCGACGAGCCGGGGGCGTACCCGTACTACTGCAGCATCCACCCGGCCACGATGCGCGGGGAGGTGAGGGTCAAGGGCTAGAACATCGTTCGTATCGCAATTCAAACGACCAAGGAGTCCAGACAAATGGCTAACAAGAAATTTGCACGGATGCTCGCGATGCTTCTCACACTCGCCCTCTTCGGGGCCGCCTGCGGCTCTTCCGATGGGGAGCCCCAGGAAGAGGTGACCGAACAAGCCGCGACGTCCTCCGCCACCGGTGCGGCGACGCTCCGCGCCGGCCTGACCCAGCTGCTGCAGGAGCACGTCTATCTGGCCGCTCTGGCCACCGGCGCCGCCCTCCGCGGAGACAACGCCGGCTTCACGGCCCACGCGGCGGCACTCAACGGCCCGGCCAACAGCAACTCATCGGACCTGGTTGACGCAGTCAGGTCCGCCTACGGCGACGAGGTCGGCACCGCCTTCGACGGCCTGTGGAGAAGCGAAGGCCACATCCCGGCAGTGGTTGCCTATACGCAGGCGGTTGCCAAAGGCGACAAGGCCGGCGCCGACAGGGCGGTGGCCGATCTCCTGGCCTACGCCGAGACCTTCGGCACGACCATGAACTCGGTCAACGAGAATCTGCCGGAAGCGGCAGTGACCGACGGCGTGAAGATGCACATCACCACGCTCAAGGACGTCATCGACGCTCAGAAGGCCGGCGATGCGGCCAAGGCCGCGTCGGCGTTGCGTGAGGCGGCACACCACATGGGCGAGTTCGCAGCCACTCTCGCCGAAGCCACGGTCAAGAAGTTCCCTGCGAAGTTCTAGCAGCCTGACGAGGCAATAGAGTCAAAAAAGCGCCCCGGGATCTCCTCTCGGGGCGCTGGGCCGCCCGCGGTGTTTCGCGCGCGAGCCGTAGGTGGTAGGAATAGATTAGTGATCGGACCCATTGCAATCGAAGACGTTCGCCCCTCCACGCCCGGCGGCTCCCACCCCGCCAAGGCTGTGATCGGCGAGCAGGTGGTCGTTTCCGCCGACATCTTCAAGGACGGGCACGACGTGCTCTTCGCCCAGGTCCGGTACCGCAACGCCGGCTCGCGGACCTGGAAGTCCTCGGTTATGCGCGAGGTCGACAACCGCCGCTGGGAGGGCCTCATCGTTCCCAACTTCCTCGGCCCGTCCGAGTTCCAGGTGCAGGCGTGGACCGATCCCTTCCTCACCTGGAAGCATGACGTACTAGCCAAGCACAAGGCGGGTCAGGACATCGGCGTGGAGCTGGAGGAGTCGGCCCTTCTCATCGGCTCCACCATGACCTCGGCCAAGGGCAAGGTCCTTCCCGGCCTGGAGGAGGCAGTCGCAACGCTCCGGGATGGTTCCCTCGGCTTCGATGAGCGCCTGTCGGCCATCGACGACCCCGCAGTCGAAGATCTGTTCCGCTTGTCCCCCATCCGGCACGACACCAGCAGCTCGCCGCTCATGCCGTTGTGGGTCGACCGCCCCCGGGCTCTCTTCGGATCCTGGTACGAGCTGTTTCCGCGCTCGCTGGGGGGGTTCAGGGGAACAATCGACCATCTACCGGCGATTGCCGACATGGGCTTCCATGTTCTGTACCTGCCTCCGATCCACCCGATCGGGGTGACCGACCGGAAGGGCCGCAACAACACCACCACCCCGGCGCCGGACGACCCGGGCAGCCCTTGGGCCATCGGCTCGAAGGAGGGGGGCCACACGGCGATCGAGCCGGGGCTGGGGACGTTTGCGGACTTCGACGACCTGGTGGCCAAGGCCGAGGGCCAGGGCCTCGAGATCGCTCTCGACTATGCGCTGCAGTGCTCACCCGATCACCCCTGGGTCAAGGAGCACCCCGAGTGGTTCCACCGGCGTCCCGACGGGTCGGTCAAGTTTGCGGAGAACCCGCCGAAGAAGTACCAGGACATCTACCCGATCAACTTCTGGCCCCCCGAGCCCGCCCGGCAGCAGCTGTGGGATGCCTGCAAGCAGATTTTCGACTTCTGGATCGGCCACGGGGTCCGGATCTTCCGCGTGGACAACCCGCACACCAAACCCCTGGCTTTTTGGGAGTGGATCATCGGAGGAGTCCGTGCCCAGCACCCGGACGTGATCTTCCTGGCGGAGGCGTTCACCCACCCGAAGATGATGGCCAAGCTCGGCGAGATCGGATTCAGCCAGAGCTACACCTACTTCACCTGGCGAGTGACCAAGCAGGAGCTTACCGACTATGCGATCGAGCTCGCCCACGGACGCGCCTCGGACTACATGCGCCCCAACCTCTGGCCCAACACGCCCGACATCCTGAGCGGCCCCCTTCGCCGGGGCGGGCCGGCCGTATTCAAGCTGCGGTTGGTCCTCGCCGCCACGATGAGCCCCTCCTTCGGGATCTACAGCGGATACGAGCTGTTCGAGAACCAGCCGGCCCGCGAGACCGACGAGGAGTACCTCAAGTCGGAGAAGTACGAGATCAAGGTGCGGGATTGGAGCGCCCCCGGCAACCTCCGGCCCTACATCGCTGCAATCAACTTGATACGGCGCATTCACCCCAGCCTTCAGGAGCTGAAGAACATCACTTTTCATCACGTCGACAACCCGCAGCTGATCGTGTATTCGAAGGCCACCCGGGATCTCAGCGACGTCATCCTGGTGGTCACCAACCTCGACGGCGCCTACCCTCAATCCGGCTTTCTGGGCCTCGACCTGAAGAAGCTGGGGGTGGACCCCGCCCGGAGTTACGCCGCCAACGATCTCCTAACCGGCGCGAAATACGAGTGGAAGGGCAGCAACCCCTGGGTCAAGCTGGACCCGGCGCGCGAGCCGGCTCACATTTTCTATCTGACGCAAGCGCCGGCAGCGCCGACTCCGGAGGAGAAGCAAGCTCAGGTAATCGACCCAAAGCCTTCGGTTTGAGCGACCCCCGCTGGTATCAAAAGGCGGTCTTCTATGAGGTTCTGGTGCGCGGTTTCCACGACGCCAACCACGATGGCACCGGCGACATCCGCGGGCTGATGAACAAGCTCGACTACCTGCGGTGGCTGGGGGTGGACTGCATCTGGCTGCTCCCGTTCTACCAGTCGCCCCTGCGCGATGGCGGCTACGACATCAGCGATTTTTTCTTTGTGCTTCCCGAGTACGGCGACCTCGCCGACGTCGTGGAGCTGATCGACGAGGTCCATAAGCGCGGTATGCACATCATCGCCGACATGGTCATGAACCACACCAGCGACCAGCATCCGTGGTTCCAGGAATCCCGCCAGTCCAGGGACAACCCCAAGGCCGATTGGTACGTCTGGAACGAGGACGACACCAAGTGGTCGGAGGCCCGCGTGATCTTCTTGGACACCGAGCGCTCCAACTGGACCT
>JBBDRH010000316.1:0-4913 GCA_040905645.1 Actinomycetota bacterium | reverse complement strand
TCATCTCCCACCACCAATCGCCCGGCTTGCTGAGCCTGCCGCTTCTCCGGCCCCAGCCAAGCTCCTCCGCATACCACTGCCAGCTGGGCAGGGGCGGCGGAACCCCCTGGCGGGGAAGCAGCCCGGAGATCTGCGGCCGCACGGAGGCCATCGCAGTGTCCCGGCCGCCGAAGATGGGGGCGTTGGCTGCCAGAGCGGCGATGTCGGGAAGGTGGTTGCGCATCTGATTGTAGACGCCAAGCACCCGGTGGGATCCGGTGAGGCCCAGATGAATGTGCAGGCCGCAGACGAGCTGCCGCTTGGCCACCGGGCCGTACTCGGTCAGGGTGGGGCGATACCGGTCACCGGCGGTGAGCACGCCGGTGGGCTCTGAAAAGGGATGAACTCCCGCTACCGCCAACCGGGCCTTCCGGCCGACCTGCTCGGCCAGCGAGCGGCGAGCTTGGAGGAGCTCCGACGTCAGAGCTTCGAAGGTGGGTGCGGCGTGCGTGGCGATCTCGACCTGCGACGCAGGCAGCTCGGTCTTGAATCGTTCATCGAGCCCCGAGCTCTCCAGCAGCTCGGTGGCGATGGGCAGCAGATCGAGGGTAGCAGGGTCCAGGACCATGATCTCCTCCTCCAGCCCAACCGCAAACGGACGGTTCCGGTCGAAGAGGCCGGCCAGCGAGGCCCCGGTGATCGGATCGGGCCATCGAGAGCTCATCGATTACGGAGGGCGTTTTGGGGGAAACGTCGATGCGTGAAACTGATCAGAATGCCGGGGGTGCACTCCCCGGTCAGCGATACCTGGATGCTCGCCGAGGCGGCGCGGCGAGAGCACCTCGCCGGAGCGCGCTTCGTCGATTTGTGCACCGGCACCGGCGCTCTGGCCATAGCCGCGGCCCATGAGGGCGCCGGACAGGTGGTTGCAGTGGACCTCACGCGGCGCGCCGTGCTCACTGCGTTCATAAACGCCAGGCTAAACCGTGCGCGGGTTGACGTTCGCAGGGGCGACCTCTTTGGGCCGCTGGCCGGCGAGAAGTTTGACGTCGTCGTCTCCAACCCGCCGTACATCCCGGCAGCGTCGGATCGGCTGCCTCGCCACGGAAGGCGTGTGGCTCTCGACGCAGGACGTGACGGCAGGGCTCTGATCGATCGGATCTGCGCCGGCGCCGGCGCCCACCTCAACCCGGGCGGGGTGCTCCTGATAGTCCACTCCTCGATCTGCGGGGTTGATCGCACCTGCGGCATCATGAGCGATGCCGGTCTGGAGCCGGGCGTGGTGGCCGAGCAGCATGGCCCACTCGGGCCGGTAATGACCGAACGCGCTCCGATGCTCCGGGAGCGGGGGTTGCTGGGAACGCTCGACACAGAGGTGGTGGTCGTCGTCCGCGGGGAGATGCCATAGATCCATTCAAAGCAGTTCCGTTTTATCCCGTCCGGCACCCAGGTCCAAAACCCGCACCCTTGCCGGGCACGGCAGGTCTCGAGATCCCGCACGCCGTTAATTAGCTTATTGATTAACCATTTCAAACTAATGTTTAAGCGCGAGACGATCCTGCCGATAAATAGCCCAAGTCCAAAGCGTGGGAGCGGAACTATACGGAGGTTCTCCCATGCATCGACGCAGTTTCGCCTTAAGCGCGGCCAAAACGCTTACGGCGGCCCTATTCACCTCAACGCTCGCAGCCCTTTTTTTCCCCACCCCTGCGGCGGCCAACCCCGCCGAGATCGGTTACAGCGAGCAAAGAATTCTCGAGCTCCACAACGCCGAGCGGAGTGCCAGGGGGATCAGGTCTCTCAGTTTCGACTCGCGCCTTCAGCAGGTTGCCCGGGAATGGGCATTCAAGCTCGCTGCTGAAGGGAGGATCTACCACATCGACACGCTGCCGGCTCGAGGCCTCGGCTTCAAGGCGGGCGGCGAAAACATCGTGTACCGGGCACCGTCGATGACTCCGGACTACGCCCACATCGAGTGGATGAAGAGTGACCTTCACCGCAAGAACCTGCTGGACCCGGCCTTCTCATCCGCGGGCGTAGGCGTGGCCTGCGCCTCAGCTCGGGGCCTTTACTTCACGGTGGCCGTCGTAGAGTTTGGTGCAGATGCGAGCCCGAGCACCGCGGTACCGCCGCTCGATCCTCGGGTGGTGACGGGGGACGGGATGAACGGCCGAGCCGTCACCTGCAAAGGTTTTGCGTCCCCGGCACCCCCGGCGCCGCTTGTTGGCGCTCCCGCTCCGGTTACTCCCGCTCCAGGGCCTGTCGCCCCCAAGCCGGCGCCGGCACCCCGTGCACCGAAGCCGGTAGCGGTGCCTCCCCAAATAGACGTTCCGCCTCCGGGTCCGCCGCCGGTCCTGCCTCCGCCGGCTCCGGTCGTGACGGCTCCGCCGGTGGCGCCCGTGCCGCCGGCTCCTTCTCCCGAGCCGGAGATCGTTCCTGAGCCCCAGCCGGTCGTGGAAGAGATCAAGAACCCCGCGATCGCCTCGGCGCCGCCGCTGACGCTGACGGACTCTACGAAGCCCGTATCGGATCGAAACGAGCCGGCAATCGCTTCAGGGCTGTTCTTCGCCGCATCTGCGATCAGCTGGTTGGTTTCCGGGATGTTCACCAGCCGGAAGATCAGAAAACAGCGGGCTGCAGCCGGTGGTGCTCCGGGGAAGTACATCGGCGGAGGGGTTGCCACGCAGCATCACTACCGCTAGAGGCAGAGCTCCGCGGAGAACTCCTGGTGTCCCCGTCCCGGCTGGCATCGGTGGGTGGTCACGTCGTTGCTGACCACCCAGCCGTCGACCACCAATTTGTCGAGGACGAGCTCGTGGCGGGTGTCGCGCACGGAATCGTCTCGCTGTCCGAGGATGGTGACCGAGGCGGTGGCCCGGGTGTCGGAGGTCTTGCAGACGATTACCTCGACCCGGTCTGCGTCGCCCTCCACTCCGGGCCGCGCGATGGTGATGTCGCCGATGACCGAGCGGGCGGCTTCGTGAAGCGCTGGCTCGACGCTCCGGCAGGGGCCTTGCTGCGCGGCCGGGGGAAGCGACGTGACCGTGCGGGGTGAGGGCGTGGCACTCGGTTCATCGCCGCCCGGCGGAGAGCAGGCGGTGAAAACCGCCGTCGTGACCAAGCAGGTGGTAAGCAGCCTGAACCTTCCCATAGTGCACCTCAACCTTTCCGTCCAGTTTGCGATCGCCGGATAGCGGGTTAACGGGACTCTCCCGCCGGTGTGTTTTGACGGTGAGAGTTCCCTCCGGGAGCCTCGCGACCCAACAAACCACCAGAACCGATTCCTCGCCGGAAGGGCTCGTCTGATAGCATCCACTTACAAAGATAAATCGGGATTCCTTCAACGCCGTCGACAAAGGGGAGGCACGATGAAACGTCTGCTGGCAGTGCTCTCGATTGTGGCATTGCTTGCCGCAGGCTGCGGCGACGAGGCCGAGCCCGAGCCTGAGGCAAGCCCTACGGCTGCGGCGGGGCCCCAGACTCTCCCCGTGCAGGTAGGCGGTGTCAACGAGGAAAGGACCGTCAACTTCGATGCCTTCTTCCCGAAAACTCTCACCGCTCGTCCGGGAGACACTCTTAGGTTCCAGCAAGAGTTCACGGGCGAGCCTCACACTGTAACTTTCGGTACCGTCGTCGACGCCGGAATCGCAGCGGTAGAGGAGCAGACCGCGCCCGGGCCGGAGCCGCCCGAAATGCTGAAGGTGGTGGACATCTTCGGTCCCGCTCCAATGTTTGCACCCCTGAACCAAGCTGCGGGCCAGCCGTGCTTCCTGGACAGCGGAGACCCGCCCAAAGTCGACCCCTGTCCCGAGCGGGAACAGCCTGAGCTCAATGGGCAGCAATCCTGGCACAACAGCGGGTACATCGAGGGTGAGTCAAACTACGACGTCACGCTGGCGGACGATATCGAGCCGGGTACCTACAGCTTCGTGTGCGTGGTGCACCGGGCTCCGATGAGCGGAAAGCTGACGGTCGTGGGAGAGGACGCCTCCAGGCCGGATGCTGCCGCCGTGACCGAGGCACGTGACGAGGAGCTCGCCGCGGCAGTCCAAGCCTTTGAGCCGGCTCTGGATCAGATCTCGTCGGCCTCCCCCGACAAAGCGCTTGCCGGTGTTGTTTCAGAGGATTACCCCAACGCATCAGGAATGATCTTTGCGCCGAAGGAGATCTCGATCGCCGCCGGCGGAACGGTTTCCTGGAACGTGCTCTCGTTCCACACGATCTCTATCAATCCGCCTGCCGATGCCTTCGGTGTGTTCGTCAAACAACCGGATGGAACCATCGAGCTTAACGAGAAGTTGGGAGCGCCCTCCATGACGAGGCCTGGGCCGGTCCTGTTTCCACCTACCCCAGACCTCCAGCCGGTTACCTTTGACGCCGGCAGCTACGACGGCACCGGCTTCTTCAACTCCGGGATAGTGGTGAGCTTCCCGCCTGCCATTCTCACTTACAAGCTGACGTTCACCACAGCCGGAACCTACGAGCTTCGCTGCCTGCTCCACCCGGATATGCGAGGGTCCGTCAGGGTCACCTGAGCCCGGGACCAACGTCAGCCTTTAGCTGATTGAGGCTCGGCGGCCGGCCGGAACCTCGCCAGCTGTTCGTAGGTGCATTGAGAAGGGTCCAGGTCCGGTCTCCAGCGGACGAACCGGACCGAGTGCCGAAAGCGCATCCCATCCAGGCGGCTGAACTCTATCTCGCAGGCAGTATTGGGCTCGACCGGAACCCAATCATCGAACTGGTGGCTCGGCCACCGGATCCGCCCGGGCTGCAAGCCGGTGAAGAAGTTCCGGGACGGTGGTAACGACGCAGCGAAGGCCCGCGCCGGCCCGGGCAACATCGAGGTCGTGCCCACATGATGCAGTACCCCCTCCTCGTCGTACAGGCCGACGACCAGTGCCCGGGGCTCGCCCGGTACCCCCGTGTAGCCGCCG
>JBBDRH010000315.1:0-4916 GCA_040905645.1 Actinomycetota bacterium | reverse complement strand
CCATCGGCAAGAGCCTCACCGACATCATGCAGCTGGCCAAGTACGCCGGCGGCATCGGGGCATCGATCACCAAGCTGCGGGCAACCGGATCGGTCATCAAGTCCATCAACGGCCGCTCCTCGGGCCCCATCCCGTTCATCAAGATGATGGACGCGGTGATCTCGGGAATCGACCAGGGCGGCCGGCGCAGAGGCACTCTGGCGGTTTACTGCGAGCCGTGGCACTACGACATCGAGCGCTTCCTGGACCTCAAGCAGCGGGCGGGCGACGAGTCGCAGCGGGTGCACACCCTCAACACGGTCCTGTTCCTGAACGACGAGTTCATGAGCCGGGTCGAGAACGACGAACCGTGGACCCTGTTCGACCCCAACGAGGTCACGGACCTGCCCGAGCTGTACGGGCACGAGTTCAGCACCCGCTACAAGTTCTACGTCGAGGAGGCCCGCGCCGGCCGGATCCGTTCGTTCCGGACCGTACGTGCCCGTGCCCTCTTCCACAAGATGCTGAAGAGCCTGGTCGAGACCTCGCATCCTTGGCTCACCTTCAAGGACTCCGGCAACATCCGGTGCCCCATCTCCAACGCGGGGATGGTGCACTCGTCCAACCTGTGCACCGAGATCTTCCTGCCGACCGACGAGAAGAACGTGGCGGTGTGCAACCTCGCCTCCATCGTCCTCCCCCGTCACCTGAACTCGCTGGGTGAGATCGACTGGGACAGCCTGGGAGCGGCCGCCCGGCTGGCGACCCGGCACCTGGACGACGTCATCGACGCCAACTTCTACGCCATTCCCGAGGCCGAGCATGCCAACCACGCCACCCGGCCGGTCGGTCTGGGCTTCATGGGTTGGTCGGACCTGCTCGAGCGGCTCGGCATCGAGTTCGAGAGCAAGGAGGCTCTGAGCCTCCTGGACCGTATCGTCGAGTTCATCTCCTACAACGCCATCGACGCATCCGCCGACCTGGCCCGGGAGCGGGGAAACTTTCCCTCCTTCGAGGGCTCGGACTGGTCCAGGGGCCGCGTTCCGATCGACACGCTGGCGCTGCTCGACAAGGAGCGTCCCGAGCCGGTCGAAGTCAACCGGGAGTACCGGCTGGATTGGGAGCAGCTGCGTCGGAAGGTGGCCGTCGGCATGCGCAACGGAACGGTGATGGCCGTGGCGCCCACAGCGACGATCTCGCTCATCGCCGGCACCAGCCAGTCGATCGAGCCTCCATTCTCCAACGTCTACGCCCGCAACAACATCTCCGGCAAGTTCCTGGAGGTCAACGAGAACCTGGTCACCCGACTGAAGGAGCTCGACCTGTGGGAGGACGTGTGCGAGGAGATCCTGCACCGCCAGGGCGAGCTCGCCGCGATCCCGGGCATCCCCCAGGACGTCAGGAAGCTGTTCAAGACTGCGTACGAGATCTCACCGCTGGCCCTGGTGCATCAGGCGGCGGTGGTCCAGAAGTGGGTGGATCAGGGGGCCAGCCGCAACATCTACCTGACCACCAAGAACTCGGAAGCGCTGTCGAAGGTGTACCTGGAGGCGTGGAAGACCGGGCTCAAGTCCACCTACTACGCGTTCAGCCAGCCGGGCTCTAGGGCGGAGGCCACGTTTGCCTACGACGAGAGCCGTCCCAATGCTCACCTCGAGAGGGGCGGCGGAGCTGCAGCCTCGGCGCCGGCTGCCGGCGGCACCGGGGTCCTGGTAAAGGAGCCGGTTGCAACGCTCGAAGGGCAGGCCTGCTCGATCGACGACCCGGACTGCGAGGCCTGCCAGTAGCACCTGATTACCTGCCACGAGCCCCTCTTAGCGAGGGGCTCGTGCTTTTCAGGTTATTCCTTCAGACCACTTGACACCCATGTAACTACAGGTGTGTAATTAACCCTCTGCCCCAACATGTGGTGTGGGCGAGGCCCCGGCTTACGACATCTTGCGATCCGGCGGCAGTCAAGCAAGCGGAGGTTCGATGCTCAAGGTGACGGTCGTCGATCAGGCCAGCGGGACGAGGGCTCACTTCGAGGCCTGCTCGGACGAACCGCTTCTCGATCAGCTCGAGCGTGCTTGCCCCTTCGAGATCCCCAACCTGTGCTGGATGGGGGCCTGCGGAACCTGTGCCCTCAAGGTGTCGAAAGGCATCGAGCACCTGGACACCGACGCTTTCGGCGTGGGGGCCACGGTTCAGGTCGAGCCGGGGTACGTCCTGCCGTGTGCGGCATCGGCCTGCGAATCAGTCACGCAGGTCGCCGACCACTACCACCTTCTGGTCGAGGTCGTCTAACACTAGACTCTCTCGACAATGCAGCGCCGCCGGCGCCCGGCGCTTTGCTCTTTCAGCTGATCTATTAGAGCCTTCCGCGGGACTGATCGCGCGGTGGGATGGTTTCGGCAAGTGAGGGGTCGCCCATCAGGTAGCGCGGGCCCGCTCCCAAACGGGAGGCCCGGTCGCCCGGATTCGCAAACGCACATTTGTCGAGCGATAGGCAGCCGCACCCAATACACTCCGTGAGACCCGCTCTCAGGCGCCGCAGGTCGAGGATGCGCTGGTCGATTCGTTCGCCCCACGATGCCGTCAGCCTCGCCCAGTCCTTCCGTTCCGGGGTTCGGGAGGCCGGCAGCTTGGAAAGCTCCTCGCCGATCTCGTCCAGGCTCAATCCCACCCGTTGGGCGAAGACTATGAATGCGATCCTGCGGATAACCGCCCTCGGGTAGACCCGCGAGCCTCCCGCGAGGCGCTCGGAGCTGATCAGGCCGCGCTCCTCGTAGTAGCGCAGCGCAGACGCGGCCACTCCGCTGCGCCGGGCTACTTCACCTATCGTGAGCATCTCTTTCATAAGACAAGGACACCACACAACCACCCAGACTTCAAGTGCACTTGAACCTACATATCGAACAGATCGCCGGGAGGCTCCGAGCCTTCGACAGATCCCGTGCGCCGGTTCGGCGTTAGGATGGTCGCCTCACTTCGGTCGACTGGAGGCTTCATGGCTGACGAAACGGTAACCAAAGCGCCCGCGCCCCCGCCCACGCCCGCGCCGCTGGCAAAGACTGCGCCCGCAGGCCTGGATCCCAACCGGGAGTCGCTCAAGTCCAGGCGTAACCGCGAGGGCAAGGTCTTCAGCGACGGGTTCAAGATCCCCGGAAGGATGTCTTTCTCCGATCTTCCCGGCAAAGTGTGCGTGAAGTGTGGCTTCAACGCCCTCAAGTTCTCCCAGCAGTGCCCCAAGTGCGGCGGAGAGCTGGTCCCCGAGGAGTAGCTACTTACGCGGCTCCCACGAGAAGCGCTTGGCCGCAACCAGCAGCCCGAACAACCCCCACGCGGCCATCACCGCAAGGCTCTGGAACTTAATGCCCGACGATCCGGCCGGGGGAAAGAACGCGTGCTGCATCGCGTCGCTGAAGTGCCTGACCGGGAAGATCTTGCCCACCAGATCCACCCACGGGGCCGGGTCCTGCAGCGGGATGAAGACATCGGAGACGAACAGGAGGGGCAGGATGGTCGCATTGACCACCGCGGGGGCGGCATCGGCGTTGGGTGTGATCGTGGTTATCGCCATACCGAGGGCACAGAAGCTCGCCGACCCCACCGCCAGTGTGAGCAGCATCGCCGGCAGCGTCTTGGCCGGCACCGCGACGTCGTAAAAGAGCATGCCGAAAACGATGCAGATGATCACCAGCAGGACCGCCATGGCCACCGAGTGGAGCATCCTACCGGTCAGGTAGACCCATCCGGGAAGAGGTGTGCCCCGGATCCTCTTGAGGATTCCCAGCTCCCGGGCAAAGGTCAGCGTCATTGCAGTGTTGGTGTAGCAGGCGGTGATCACCGAGAAGACGACGATCGAGGCGATGTAGAACGTCGCCACCGTGACGTCGTGGCCGTTGATCTGCAGGGTGCCGCTTCCCCCGAACAGGGTGGTGAAGATCACCAGAAACAACAGCGGGAAGGCGAACGTGAAGAACGCCGCCGGCGGGTTGCGCCAGAACGCCTTGTTGGCGAAGCGAACCTGCCTGAGGATGGTGGGGGCTGCGCTCACTCCACCACCTCCGCGGGCTGGGCGTGCTCGGTCAGCTTGAGGTAGATGTCTTCGAGGCTGGGGCGCTTGACCTCGAGGCTCTCCAGAGTGACCTTGTTCTGGAGCGCCCAACCGGTCAGGTCGTGCAGGAAATGCGTGGGGTTGGGAATCTTGAACTCCAGGTAGCCGTTCACCTCCGCTGCCGCGGCCATGACCTCGGCGGGGAGCTGAGCCCCCTCCGGGAGCTTGAACCTGACGATCGATGATCCCAGATCCCGTCCGGCGAGAGTCGATGGGGGGCCCTCGACGAGGATCCTGCCGTTGGCGATGATCGCCACACGGTCGGCCAGGTACTGGGCCTCGTCCATGTAATGAGTGGTCAACAGGATGGTCTTGCCCAGGGCCGCAAGGCCTTTCACGACCTCCCAGGCATTGCGACGAGCGCCGGGGTCGAATCCGGTCGTCGGCTCGTCCAGAAACAACAGCTTCGGGTCGCCCGCCAGCGCGATCCCCACATCCAGGCGCCGCTGCTGTCCGCCGGACAGCTTGGTCACCCTCACGTTCCTCTTCTCGGTCAGCCCCACCAGCCGCAGAACCTCATCGGTCGGTAGCGGGTGGGGGTAGTAGCTGCCGAACAGATCGATGGTTTCTTCGACCGTTAGATAGGGGTCCATGCCGGTCGATTGCAGGACGATGCCCACCTCGCGCTTCAACTCCGGATCGCCATCGGCCGGGTCTCGGCCCAGTACCAGGACATCGCCGGCATCGCGGGTGCGGAAGCCTTCGAGGATCTCCACCGTGGTGGTCTTGCCGGCCCCGTTGGGGCCGAGCAGCGCGAAGATCTCGCCCTCTTTGATCTCGAGATCCACTCCGTCCACGGCCCGGCCCGATCCGTAATGCTTAACCAGACCCTTGACCT
>JBBDRH010000314.1:0-4929 GCA_040905645.1 Actinomycetota bacterium | reverse complement strand
CGATCTCCGGCACCGCCGGGAAGTCGCCGAAATCCTGGGCATTCCGGCCGAGCGCATTCCCGGCGAGAACTCGCTGGCCTACGATCAGATCATGGAAGGCATCGATGAGGGAAGAATCAAGGGACTCTGGGTCATCGCGACCAACTCCGCCCATTCATGGATCGACCAGAACCGCTGCAACGGGCTGCTCGATAAGCTCGACTGCCTTGTTGTCCAGGACATGTACTCCACCACCGAGACCGCCCAGGCCGCCCATATTTACCTCCCCGCCGCGGGCTGGGGAGAAAAGGAAGGGACCTTCATCAACAGCGAGCGCAGGATCGGCCGCATCCGCAAAGTCCGCCGGGCTCCAGGCCAGGCTCTTGCCGACTTTCATATCTTTCAGCTCCTCGCCGAAGAATGGCAGTGTGGAGACCTCTTCCGCGCCTGGGAAACCCCGGAAGCCGTTTTCCATCTTCTCAAAGCCCTTTCAGCGGGAAAGCCCTGCGACATCACCGGCATTCGCGATTACGCCCACCTCGATGATTGCGGCGGGTTGCAATGGCCCTTCAGTGAGGCCGAGGCGAGGCGCCACTCCACCTCCCAATCCCCGGTGTCCGCCTACCGGGAGCGCCGGCTCTTTGAAGACGGATCCTTCCACCATCCCGACCGTCGCGCCCGCTTCTGCTTCAGTCCTCCCTCTCCCCTCGCCGAACCCACTGACGACGCCTTCCCCTTCACCCTCCTCACCGGCCGCGGCACCTCCGCCCAATGGCACACCCAGACCCGCACCGCAAAATCCGATGTTCTTCGCAAGCTCTACCCGCAAAAGCTCTACGCGGAAATCAACATCGACGATGCCACCCGGCTCGGCATCAGCGCCGACAGCCCCGTCCATATCTCAAGCCGGCGAGGAGAACTCACGGCCGGCGCCCATCTCTGCCGGACCGTCCGCCCCGGCCAGCTCTTCCTTCCGATGCACTATCCGGAAGTGAACCGTCTCACCCACGGCTCCTTCGATCCTCACTCCCGCCAGCCCTCCTACAAAGCCTGCGCCGTGCGGATCGCTCCCCTTTCCACCGCGAAGAACAGCGCCACCTGAAACCGCAAACTACCATGGCTAACTTCAACAGCGAACAACAAGAATACCTGAAAGGCTTCTTTGCCGGCGTAATCCGCCGTCCCGACCTCGCCAATCCCTTTGTCGGAGAAACGGCGGCGGGAATGCTGACGTCCACCGCCGCAGAGGCACTCGGCGGCGAAAACCAGGCCGAAGCGACCGTGCACGGTTTTCCCGTTGACGAGCTCTCCAAAGAAGAACGCGTCAAATATGAGAAACACGGGCTCGACATCTGGGACACCCTTCTCGACAACGCTGCCCGGGATAAATTCCCCGAAGGAGGAGACGTCTTCCGCTACAAATTCCACGGTCTCTTCTACGTTTCCCCGGCACAGGAGTCGATGATGCTGCGCTGCCGCATCCCCGGCTGCGTCCTCCGCGCCGACCAGTTGGAGGCGATCGCCGATATCGCCGGAGACTGGGGCGGTGACCACGCCCATGTGACCACCCGAGGCAACCTGCAGGTGCGCGAGATCCTTCCCCGGGACACCGTCGATGTCCTGCTCAAGCTGCGCGACGCCGGCCTCACTTCCCAGGGATCGGGCGCCGACAATCTCCGCAACATCACCGCCTCTCCCACCAGCGGATTCGACCCCGACGAAGTCTTCGATGTCCTCCCCTGCGCAAAGGCGATGCACCACTACATTTTGAACAAGCGCGAGATGTATGACCTTCCCCGCAAGTTCAACATCGCTTTCGACAACGGGGGAGCCATCAGTGTCTGCGCGGACACCAACGACATCGGTTTCTACGCGGTGCGCCTGAAAGAGGAGCACGCCCCCAAATTCCCTGAATTCCCTTCCGGAACCGGCTTCCGGGTCCAGCTGTGCGGCATCACCGGTCACAAGCAGTTCGCCCGGGACTGCGGCCTCCTTGTGCCGCCGGAACAGGCCGTCGCCCTTTCCGCCGCCATGATCCGCGTATTTCGCGAAAACGGAGACCGCACCAACCGGAAGAAGGCCCGTCTCAAATATCTCGTCGACGACTGGGGCGTGGAGAAATTTCTCGAAGAAACAGCCAGGCGCCTCGCCTTCCCCCTTCAGTTTGTGCCTCTGGAAAGCTGCGAGCTGCGCCGCAAGGTGACCAAGCACAGCTACATCGGCGCCTATCCACAGAGCGACCCGGCCTATTGCTCCCTCGGCGTCACCGTGCCGGTCGGCCGCCTGGAGAGCACCCAGATGCGCGGGCTCGCTGAAATTTCCCGGACGTTCGGGCGAGCCGAGCTGCGCCTTACCGTGTGGCAGAACGTCATTCTCCCCCACATCCCCAAAGAAAAGGTTCCGGCCTGCGTCGAGGCCCTCCGGAAGCTGGACCTCGACGCCGCCCCCTCACCCATTCGCAACGGGCTCGTCGCCTGCACCGGAAACCGCGGATGCAAATACGCCGCGACCGACACCAAGGGGAATGCCCTCGCCCTCGCCTCCCACCTGAAGGAGCGTGTCGACCTCGATGAACCCATCAACATTCACTTCACCGGATGCCCCCACTCGTGCGCCCAGCACTACATCGGCGACATCGGCCTTCTCGGCTGCAAGGTCGCGGTGGGCGACAAGAAGGTCGAGGGCTACAACATCGTCCTTGGCGGCGGTGTCGACGACGACCAAGGCATCGCCCGCGAAGTGTTCAGCGCGGTCCCGTTCGATAAGGTCCCCGACCTCCTGACCGAGCTGCTCGAAGGATATTGCGAGCAGCGCGAGGCAGGCGAACGCTTCGTTGAATTCACCCGCCGACACACAGTCGAACAGCTTCGCGAGCTCGTCGGCAACCTGCAAAAATCCGCCTGAAACCTTCCATTCCGATCCCTCTTATGAGCATGACAAGCGCGCCCTTTATTCCCGAAAACGCACCCTTCAACAACGAGCAACGCGCCTGGCTCAACGGGCTGATGGCCGGCCTGTTTTCCCCCGGATCAAGCGCCTCCTCCCCCGGCGCTCCTGCCGCGGCCGCACCGGCGACGGTTCCGGTAACGATTCTCTTCGGTTCGCAAACCGGCAACAGCGAAACCCTGGCCCGGAAGATCGCGAAGCTCGCAAAAAAGCAAAACCTCAGCCCCTCGGTGACCGACCTGGCTGAGTATTCTCCCGAAAACATCGCTTCCGAAGAGCGCGTGCTCCTCATCACCAGCACCTACGGCGATGGAGAACCGCCCGACTCCGCCAAGGCCTTCCATACTTTCCTCAGAAGCGAGTCCGCCCCCTCCCTGGAGAACCTCGCCTTCACCGTTCTCGGCCTCGGCGACAGCAGTTATCCCGACTTCAACCAGTGCGCCATAGATTTTGACGAGCGCTTTGCCGAGCTCGGAGCCCGGCGGCTTTCTGAGCGCGTGCTCTGCGATGTCGATTTTGAGAAACCGGCGGAAGTCTGGCAAAAAAGCGTATTCAAAGCCCTCTCCGCCATGACCCCCGAGCCAACAAAAGACAGCGGCGTCTCCGTTCCCGCCGTTGCCGGTGCGGATCCCGATGAAGGCGGCGAGCCGGAGGAGGCGCGCAAGGCGGCTCCCGCCTTCGACAAAAAACATCCGTACCCCGCCCGGCTCCTGTGCAACCGCAACCTCAACAGGAAAGGTTCCGGCAAGGAAAACCGCCACATCGAAATCAGCCTCGGCCAATCCGGCCTGACCCATGAAGCCGGGGACGCGCTCGGGGTGTACCCCTCAAATTCACCCCGCCTGGTGGATAAGATCATTGCCGCCTCCGGCCTCCCGGAGGATGCGCCGACGCCGTTGCCCGATGGAAGCATCGCCCCTCTTTTTGAAGCGCTGCGCTTTCATTACGACATCAACCGCCTCGCCTCCCCCTTCGTCGAGACTTGCGCCCGCCTTTCCAAGGCCGAGCTTTTCCAGAAGCTCATCGCGGACAAGGAGCTGATGAAGACCTACATCGACGGGCGCAATATCCTCGACCCGATAACAGAAGAAAAGGTCGTCTTCGATTCAACCGAATGGCTCATTGCCCCCCTCAAAAAGCTGCAGCCGCGGGTCTACTCGATCGCCTCCAGCCCCCTCGCTCACGAGGGAGAGGTTCACCTCACCGTCGGAACCGTTCGCTGGGAAGCGCATGGAGGCGCTCGGCTGGGCGTCTGCTCGAACTACCTGGCCGGGCTGAGCCCCGACGAGCACTGCCGCGTCTTCGTTCATTCAAACAAGACGTTTCGTCCCCCTTCCGATGCGGGCGCCCGCATGATCATGGTCGGGCCGGGAACCGGAATTGCTCCCTTCCGCGCCTTCATTGAAGAGCGGGCCGCCCGGGGGCACACCGGGGAAAACTGGCTTTTCTTCGGCGACCGGAAATCCGCCTGTGATTTCCTCTATGAAGACGAACTCGCCTTCTGGCAGAAAAAGGGCGTTCTCACGCGTCTCGATACCGCCTTCTCACGCGACCAGCCCGAGAAGATCTACGTCCAGGACCGCATGCATGAAAATGGCAAAGAGTTCTACGACTGGCTCGAATCCGGCGCCTCTTTCTATGTCTGCGGCGACGCGTCCCGCATGGCCAAAGACGTCGACACCGCCCTCCACGAGATCATTGCCGAACATTCCAAAAAAGGGCTCGAATACGCAACCGATTATGTCAAGTTTCTCCGCAACACCAAGCGCTACCTGCGCGACGTGTATTGATACAAGTCCTCACCCAACCTACGCATACCGTGAAACAAAGAACCATCCGTCCTTCCCTGATTCGCATCGGCCTGCTGCTGATTTTGCCCTGCATCGCGGCCATCACCGCGCACGCTGAGCCAGCCGGCCTGTCCGTCACACCGGCCCCGCAGAACACGGAATTAGGGCAGAGGTTACTCGCTGCCGTCTCCTCGCCACTCGATCAGGGCCGGCT
>JBBDRH010000313.1:0-4930 GCA_040905645.1 Actinomycetota bacterium | reverse complement strand
GGACGAGGAGATGGTCAAGTTCACCCCGCTCCGGCCGACCTAGGGGCGCGGAGTCGGAGCCGTGGAAACGCTCAGGTGGCCGCCTCCCAAAGTTCCTCCCGAAGCGGCGGCTGCTAACCCGTCAGATACAGGTAGCGCTCCAGAATAGCGACCTCCTTCTCCAGCGCCTCGGCCTCCTTGTGCCGGTCGGCACTGCCGAAGTAGCCGATTGAGTTCCTGCGCTTTTCCACTTCATCGAGCACCACGAGCTTGATCTGTTGAGGCGAGAGCTGCTTGCGAGGCACGTCGGCGTAGCCGATGAGGGGCTCCCCCGTCTCCTGCGGGACGGCGACGGCCTCGGCGTTGGCGATTGCCCCCAGCACCGAGCGCAGTACCGTCAAGGTGGCCCGATCCTGCGACTTCATGGCCATGATCAGCTCCGATTGGAGCACCTGGCGGAGGTCCATGAGCCCATCCTAATGTCCGGCTCACGGCTCACGGAGCCCTTGACGGATCTTCAAGTGTGCTTCAGCAGGTACTCCAGATAAAGGGGCCGCAGAGCGTCGGCGAGCTCCCCCTCGTCTCCATGAACGGCGTCGGAGAGCAGCTGGGTGACGTGGGCGATGTCCATGTTGGCTTTTTCCGGGTGGCCTGCGACCGTCTCGGCTGCAGGAATGCTCGAAAGAAGATCCCAGAAGAAGTTGATATCGAAACGCTTCAGGGCGAGGTGAACTGCCCGGTCGTGCAGCTCTTTGGACGACTTGCGGTCCAGCTCTTCCAGCTCAGCCATGAACCGAGCCTAAGACGGCCGGCAGGATTCTGCAATGAGTCCTAGTTGAAGGCCGTTGCCAGTAACGCCAGAATGAGGAGCACGACCGCGAGATAGAGGTTGAGCGGGGCGTCCTGCCAGCGGTCGGTGTTTTCGTGGGATTCCATACCCTTACTTTCGGCATAACCGGGATCTACTTAAGCGCGAACATTGCCTAATCCCACTCAGGCATAGAATCGACCGTCCATGTGTATAGGAATCCACGTTCGCGGATTCGATTCCGGAAGACCGGTGGCGGTGGAGAAGGCTCTGGAGCGCAGGGCCGAGACCATTCAGATCTTCGCATCCAACCCCCGGCAGTGGCGGCTGCCGCCGGTGAGCTCGCAGGCCGACCGGGACCTTCGAAGGCAGATGGTCAAGCACGAAGTGTCGCCCCTGTTCCTCCACGCCCCGTACCTGGTGAACCTTGCCTCCCCCTCCCCGGCAACCGCCGAGTCGTCCTTTGCAACCGTGGAGTGGACCCTGCAGCGAGGATCCGCACTGGGGGCTGCCGGAGTCGTGGTGCATGCCGGTCACTGTGTCGGGAGCGAGCGCACCGCCGCGCTGGCCCAGTCGGCCCGAGCAATATGCCGATTGATGGATGCCGCCCCCGAAGGGCCCAGGCTGCTGATGGAGCTGACCTCAGGCGCCCGGGGCGCCCTCGCGAGCCGGCTCGACCATGCCGAGGAGGTCCTCGATGCCTGCGGGGGTCACCCGCGGCTGGGGGTCTGTCTGGACACCTGCCACGTGTACGCGGCCGGCTACGACCTGGCCGCCCCCGAAGGGCTCGAAGAGCTCGTAGCCGGGCTGGAGCACCTCGGAGTCGATCGCCTTGGACTGATTCACACGAACGACTCGAGAGATCCCCTGGGCTCCCGGCGGGACCGGCACTGGCACGTCGGCGAGGGCGAGATCGGCCTGGAGGGATTCCGGATGCTGGTCGAACATCGGGCGTTGAAGCACGTCCCCCTGGTCTGCGAGACGCCCGGTGACGTGGAGGAGGACCGGCGCAACATCGGAGTGCTCCGGGGGCTGCGGGACGGCCAGGCTGCCGGAGGTGCTGGAAAGAACCCGTCATACGATGCACACTTGCTCTGAATTGAACTACCGGCCCCGCGACCCTAGGCTTGACCGAACGGCCATCCTCGACTCAGGACAGCTGCAGCCGCCGACCCGGCAACCCGACTACTGGAAACGAAGGCTGAAGGCCGGGATCGGCCTGGCGCTGGTGGCCGCAATGCTGGGCTCCATCGTTGGAGCGTTCTACGTTCAAACCCGCCTTCGGGACGTCCGCCGCGTGAGCCCCGGCGGGCTCACTCCTGCCAGCGGGCCGATGACGGTCCTGCTGGTCGGGTCGGACAGCCGGGCCGACCTGGCGCCGGGGCAGGAGATCCATTTCGGCAGCTCCACTCAGGTTTCCGGCAGGCGCAGCGATGCGATCATGATCCTGCGGACCGACCCCGCCGGGGACAGGGCCTCGGTCCTGTCGATTCCCCGGGACCTGTACGTCCCCATCGCGGACACCGGAAAGAGCAACCGGATCAACGTCGCCTATGCAGGCGGACCGGAGCGGTTGATCCTGACCATCGAGTCGGCCCTCGGCATATCCATCAACCACTATGTCGAGGTAAACTTCGACGGCTTTCGAGGAATCGTCGATGCCGTTGGAGGGCTAAACGTGTACTTCCCGGCACCGGCCCGCGACATACTTGCCGAGCTCAACGTCCCTTCCGCCGGTTGCATCCATCTCACCGGCGATCAGGGCTTGGCTTACGTTCGGAGCCGCCACTACGAGTTTCAGGAGAACGGCAGGTGGCGCACCGACCCGACCGGTGATCACGGGCGCATCCAGCGCCAGCAGGACTTCATCCGCCGGATGATCTCCAAGGCGGTCTCCCGAGGCATCCGGAACCCGATCACCGCCAACAACCTGCTCGGCTCCTTCGTCCGGGATGTGACCATCGACAGCGAGCTCGGGACCCTCGACCTCGTAAGGCTGGGGACGACCTTCCGATCTCTGGGCTCCGGCGGCGTCGAGATGCTGACCCTGCCCACCACAGGCGCACGCATTGGAGGTTCTTCGGTTCTGAGGCCCCAGCAGCCGGAAGCCGATCATGTAATCGACCGATTCCTGAACCCCCCTCCGGCCCCGTCAGCACCGGAGCCGGGCAAGGTGGATCCTTCGTCGGTTCGCGTCAGGGTTCTCAACGGATCCGGCCGCCCGGGTGAGGCTGGAGCCACCGCCGCCAAACTCGAGCAGTCGGGATTCCGCTCTGCCGGAACCGGGGATGCTGCCGGGAGCTCACGCAGCCTGATCCGCTACTCCAAAGGGGCTGGAGACAAAGCCATGCTGCTCCAGGGGCTCGTCATCGGCGGGGCCGAGCTTCAAGAGGACGCTTCCGTCCAGGGCAGCGACGTGGTCCTGGTGACGGGACAGAGCTTCCGAGGCATCCGCAGTCGGGTCATCGGCGCCCCTGCGGCCGATCCCGCTCCCCCACCCTCCGGCCCGGCAGAGCCAGCCCCCTCCCAGCCCGAATGCCTCGCGTAGCCAGCCCGCCGCCTGCTCTGACCGGCGAAGCCGGCAGAGCCGCTCGCATCTACTACGTGATCTCGGGACTGTACACGCTGTCGGCGTCGCTGATCTGGGGGGTCAACACTCTCTTCTTGCTGGATGCGGGCCTGAACATCTTCGAGACCTTCGTGGCCAACAGCGTCTTCACCGCCGCCATGGTGGCCTTCGAGATCCCCACCGGGGTGCTGGCCGACACCAAGGGCCGCCGCATCTCATTTCTGCTCTCCCTTGTGGTGCTCCTGGCTTCGACGCTCGGGTACGTGGCCCTTGCCGAGTCGGGTGGGGGCGTTCTCGCGTTCAGCCTCGTTTCGGTTGTCATGGGGATCGGCTTCACCCTGTACTCCGGGGCGGTCGAGGCCTGGGTGGTCGACGCGCTGAGAGCGGTTGGCTACGACGGATCGCTCGACGGTCTGTTCGCCAAAGGCGCGATCGTCACCGGCGGGGCGATGCTCCTGGGCACCGTCGGCGGGGGGTTCCTCGGCACCGTCGACCTCTCACTGCCGTACCTCGTCCGCTCGGGTCTCCTGGTGGCAACCTTCGTGGTGGCCCTGGCGGCGATGCACGATGTGGGATTCACTCCCCGCCCGGTGACGCTCGGCCACCTGGGCGCCGAGATGCGCAAGGTAGGCAGGGCGGGCGTGACCTGGGGGTGGCAGGAACCCCGGCTCCGGCTACTGGTCTTCGCCTCGTTCATTCAGATGGGATTTTTGATGTGGGGCTGGTACGCGTGGCAGCCGTACTTCCTGGAGCTGCTCGGGAGCGAGGCGGTCTGGGTGGCGGGGACCATCGCGGCGGCCGCCGCCCTGGCCACGATGCTGGGAAACGGAATGGTCGAGTTCCTGGGACGCTACTGCGCACGCAGGAGCACGCTCTTGATCCTGGCAAGCCTGGTCAGCAGCGCGGCCATCGTTATGGTGGGGCTGGCGGGCTCCTTCTGGGTTGCCGTCGCCTCCTTCCTGGTGAGCATGGTCGCTTTCGGAGTGCTGCAGCCGGTGAAACAGGCTCTTCTGCACAAGCTGGTGCCGAGCGAGCACAGGGCCACCGTGGTCTCGTTCGATTCGATGTTCGGCAACGCCGGAGGCATCGTCGGCCAGACCGGGCTGGGGGCGCTGGGACAGCGCACGTCGATTGCCGACGGCTACGTGGTGGGCGGTGTGCTCACGCTGATCGCGGTGCCGATCTTCGCCCGGCTCAGAAAAGTGGGGATGGCTTACGACCTGGGGTGCGAGCCCTCGCCGGAGCCGCAGACCACGGCCGCCCAGGGTTTGCCGGAGATCTGCACCGTCGACACCGTGGTAAGCGTGCCGGCCGCCGTCGGGGCCGGTTCCGAGGGATCGGAAACGGGTACATAAACACTCTGTAGTCCTTTCTTCAAGGAGGTCAGAGTGCCCGTTTACGAAGAAGAGCCTGTGGTTACGAGGCGTGTAGTGGAAGAGCCGGTAGTGGAGAGGCGGATAGTCGAGGAGCCCGTGGTGCAGCAGCGGGTCGTGCGGCAGTCTTCCCGCTCGGACGATCTGACCGCGTATGCCGTCATCAAGTACGGCTTCATCCTGCTGATGACGCTGGTGATC
>JBBDRH010000312.1:0-5001 GCA_040905645.1 Actinomycetota bacterium | reverse complement strand
CCCCGGCACCGGCACCGGTCCCCGAGGACAAGCCCCTCGTCCGGGCTTGCGATCAGGGTTAGCGCGGGCGCTTTGGGCGTTTCAACTAAAGTAGGGCCGTGAACCCAACGATCTTCGTCACCGGGGGCGCCGGATTCCTGGGCAGCCACTTCGTCCGCCAATGTGTCCGGGACAGTCGATACGACGTCACCAACCTCGATTGTCTGACCTACGCCGGCGACCTGAGAAGGCTCCAGGACGTTCAGGCGAGTCCCGGGTACCGCTTTGTAAGGGTCGACATAACCTCCGAGCAGGAGATCAGGGATCTCGTTGCGGCCCAGCGCCCGGAGGCCATAGTCCACTACGCGGCCGAGTCTCACGTGACGAGAAGCGAGACGGATCCCGACCGCTTTTACCGAACCAATGTCGAGGGGACCCGGATCCTGCTGGAGGCTGCGACTCAGTCAGGGGTCAAGCGCTTTCTGCACGTGTCCACCGACGAGGTCTACGGCTCGATCGTTTCCGGAAGCTTCAAGGAGTCGGACAAGCAGCAGGGCACGGACCAGGCGGCCAGCCCCTACTCCATGTCCAAAGCCCTCGCCGATGACCTCGCCCTCTCGTTTGCCGGCCAGCTGGATGTGGTCGCGGTCAGGCCGACGAACGCGTTCGGGCCGTGGCAGTTTCCCGAGAAGGTTTTCCCTCGCTGGGTAGCCCGCGCCCTCAGGGGCCGGCCCATGCTGGTGTGGGGCGACGGGCTCTACATCAGGCAGTGGCTCTACGCCGAGGACTTCGCCCGCGCGGTCGCCCTCGTGCTGGAGAAGGGCGTCAGAGGAGAGGTGTACAACGTCGGCCCCAACCACGACCCCGAGATCACCAACCTCGACCTTGCGCGCTGGCTGGTGAAGGCCCTCGGGCTCGAGGGGTCGAGCATCGAGATGACCGGCTACGACCGCCCTGACCACGACCGGCGGTACGCCGTCGACTCGACGAAGATCCGGGAGCTCGGGTGGCGGCCGGGCGACGTCTGGGATCAGTTTGCCTCGAGCCTCGACTGGTATCGCCGGAACGAGCGCTGGTGGGCATCGCTGGTGGGTGAGGCCGAGTCGATCTACTCGGACTCGCCGGCGAAGGCCGGTCTGTAGTGCCCGATATGGAGGAGGTTTCCGGCATACCCGGCGCGTACGTGATCACGCCCCAGGTCCACTCCGACTCACGCGGCTCGTTCATGGAGATTTTTAGGGAAGACCTGCTCGGGACCAGGTTCGTCCAGGCCAACCACTCCGCCTCCCAGGCCGGAGTGCTGAGGGGACTTCACTGGCACCGGTACCAGGCCGATGCCTGGTACGTGATGAACGGAAATGCCCAGGCGATGCTGGCCGACCTCAGGACCCCCACCGACCAGCCGGCAGTCGTGTCGGTGGACATGATCGGCGGACGGCCCAAGGTCCTCTACATCCCCCCTGGAGTGGCGCATGGCTTCCTTGCGGTGACCGACGTGGACCTGATCTACTGGGTCACCGGCTACTACGATGCGTCCGACGAGTTTGGCGTCGCCTGGGACGATCCGACTCTGGCGGCGCCCTGGAAATCATCCGATCCGATCCTGTCCCCCCGCGACGAGGCCAATCCCAAGCTCGAGTGGACAGAGATAAGTCTCTAGTGCGGTGGCCAGTGCGGAGGCCACTTCCCTAGTGGTGTTTGGCGGCGTGAGAGCGGCCCCATGCTTCGTTCTCGGTCGCCCCTTTAGGGCAGGGCTAGAGGGGCTCCCTGCGGCCTCGCCTGGTGCCACTTCACGCGCCCCAAACACGCCAACGAAAGTGGCCACCGCACTAGCAGCACGCCCGCTCACGGCCCATCCCTAGTGCGGGCTCTCGTCACCGGCGGAGGCGGACAGCTCGGCAGGGCGTTCGCGAAGCTGTTCCCCGACGCGGTTGTGCTCGGTCGGTCGGAGCTGGACATCACCGACGCCGAAGGCATCGAGGTGGCGCTCACCAGGGTAAGGCCCGACGTGGTGGTCAATGCTGCGGCGTTCACCGCGGTCGACGCCGCCGAGGCTCAGGCTGAGGAGGCGATGAGGGTGAACGTGGAAGCGGTGATCAAGCTCGCGCAAGCCGCCCGGCGTGCCGGGGCAACCCTGGTCCAACCCTCGACCGACTACGTGTTCTCCGGGGAGAAGCAGGGCGCTTATACCGAGCGCGACCGCACCCGTCCGCTGTCGGTGTACGGGCGCACCAAGCTGCAGTCGGAGGTGGCGGCACGGGCAGCGGGAGGCAAAAGCCTCATCGTCCGGACATCGTGGGTGTTCGGAGAGGGAAAGAACTTCGTAAGATCGATAGTCGACGCAGCTTCCAGGATCGAGACCCTCGACGTGGTCGATGATCAGCGCGGCCGTCCCACCCACGCCGAGGACCTGGCGAAAGCGATAGTCACCCTCGCGGAAAAGGGCTCAACCGGGGTGTTCAACTTCACCGGCGCCGGAGAGGTGGGCTCGTGGGCGGATGTGGCGGAGGCCGCCATCCACGCCGCAGGGCTGAACGCCAGGGTGCGCCGGGTGACCACCGCACAGTACTATGCAGGCAAAGCCGGACCGGTGGCGCCGAGGCCTTCCAACAGCGAGCTGGACTGCTCCCTCGCCCAGGCGGCCGGTGTCGAGTTGCGGTCGTGGCGGGAAGCGGTGGCGGCCTACGTAAAGGAGATTCTCAGTGCATAGTCGTACCCGCGCGGGGCTGTAGTGAAGGGCGTGGTCCTGGCCGGGGGCTACGGCACGCGCTTCCACCCGGTCACCCGGGTGGTCAACAAACATCTTCTCGATGTCTTCGACGAGCCGGTGGTCTACTACCCCATCCGCTCTCTTGCCACCGCCGGGATAACCGAGATCGTCCTGGTGACCATCGAGGAGGAGGTGGAGCAGTTCCGCAAGCTCCTGGGCGACGGGTCGGAGCTGGGGGTCTCCATCGAGTTCGCCACTCAGAAAGGGGCGGGAGGCATCGCCGAGGCCCTGCTCCAAGCCCATCCGATGGCCGGCGACGACGAGTTGATGGTCGTCCTGGGGGACAACATCTTTCAGGACAACCTGTCTTCGTATGTCGAGAGCTTCAAGGAGCAGGACAAGGGCGCGAAGATCCTGCTCAAGCAGGTCTCCCTCGACGATGCTCTGCGGTTCGGAGTTGCGGAAGTGCGAGACGGGAAGATCATCGGTATCGAGGAGAAGCCGCAAAACCCCAAGAGCGGTCTGATCGTCACCGGCTGCTACATGTACGACGACAGGGTCTTCGATCTCATCCACACGCTGAAACCCTCTGCCCGGGGAGAGCTGGAGGTCACCGACCTCAACAATCTGTACGTCGAGGAGGGCTCCATGACCTACGACATACTTCGTGGCTGGTGGACCGACGCGGGAACCCCGGCAAGCAAGCTGAAGGCATCGATCCTCGTGGCCCTCGAGAAGGGGGTCACGTTCCATCGGTAGTTCCTCTGCGAAAAGCGGCTAGGATTTCATTTGATGGGCATCAAAACCACTATCCTCGCTCTGCTTTCGGTCGTCCTTGCGACCGCGGGGCAGCTCACCCTGAAGACCGGCATGACGCGGGTTGGTTACATAGGCTCCGAGAGATTGGGCAAGCCCCTCAAGCTGCTGTTGCAGGTTGCGACCACCTGGCAGGTGCTTCTGGGACTGACGCTGTTCTTCGTCTCCGCAGGCTTTTGGATATTGGTGCTGTCCAGAGTTCCGCTCAGCTTCGCGTACCCTTTTGCGGGCCTGACCTACCTGCTGATAGCCCTCTTCGGTAAGTTCGTCCTGGGTGAGCACGTTCCCGGCCTTCGATGGTTCGGCATCGCGCTGATCATCGCCGGCATCCTGCTGGTGGGAAGCACCGCCCCCCCGGAACCGGAGGATACGGCGCAGGAAGTGGCCACATCGACCGCCGTAGCGCCGTCTGGCAACTAGTGCACCGTCTCAGAAATATCCTGGTATTCGAGCGCCCAGCCATCCCCGATTGCGGCGTTGCTCCTGCGGTGCGTACGGCGGGCGGTATGCATCCTCGTCGCGCCTTGCACTCGGGGCGCCTGGACGCTCTCGGTACACGTGCTATTTCTGAGACGGCACACTAGCAGTAAGGCTTCGGGGTGAGAGCTCTGGTCACCGGTGGAGCGGGATTCATCGGCAGCCACCTGGTCGACGCTCTGGTTCGCTCCGGACGTGAGGTTCGGGCAATCGACAACCTGACGTCGGGAGAGCAGAGGCTCTCTTTCCTCGCGGCCGCTGGCGTGCCCCTCGACCGGCTCGACATCAGGGATCCGCAGTGCTCGGCGCTGATCGACTCGTTCGCTCCAGACGAGATCTATCACCTGGCGGCCCAGATGGACGTCCGGCGCTCCGTCGCCGACCCCATCCACGATGCCGACGTCAACGTCCTGGGCACGCTGCGGGTGCTGGAGGGCGCCAGGAGAGTGGGGGCCCGGGTGGTTTCGGCCTCCTCGGGCGGGTGTATCTACGGAGAGGTGGATCCCGAGCATCTGCCCGCCGACGAGAGCACGCCCAAGAACCCCGACTCTCCCTACGGGATCACCAAGTTCGTAATGGAGGAGTACCTTCGGTTCTATCGAAGCACCTACGGGCTGGGATACGTGAACCTCGCCCTCGGCAACGTATTCGGGCCCAGGCAGGATCCGTTCGGGGAGGCGGGCGTGGTGGCGATTTTCACCCAGCGGTTGATCGACGGTAGGCCGTGCAGCATCTTCGGCGACGGGGAGCAGACGCGGGATTTCGTCTACGTGGGCGATGTAGTCGCAGCGTTCCTTGCCGCCGCCGGCAAGGGCGATGGCGAGACCATCAACATCGGGACGGGGCACGAGACCAGCGTCAACCGGCTCTACGCCGAGCTCGCCAAGATCTGCGGGGTGGACCAGGAGGCGATCCACGAGCCGCCCAGGACAGGCGAGCTCCAGCGCAGCTGCCTGAACAACGGCAAAGCCCGGCAGGTGCTCGGGTGGGCTCCCCGGGTGGAGCTGACCGATGGGCTG
>JBBDRH010000311.1:0-5112 GCA_040905645.1 Actinomycetota bacterium | reverse complement strand
CGCATACCGCTTGCCGTATGCGCACGACGAACAACGCCGCAATCGAGGATGACTGGGCGTTCGAATGCCGTGGGACTTTCAGGACGGTGCACATACCGAGGGTAGCAGGCGATGCTAAACTGCTCGTTACTTCACCTGGATCAAAGGGTTACTTGTTCATGGCCAACATCAAGTCGCAGAAGAAGCGCATCCTCACCAACGAGAAGCGCCGGGTCCGCAACCGCGATGCCCGCACCGCGCTCAAGACCTACATCAAGCGGTTCAACGCAGCTCTGGCCAGCGAGGACACGGAGCTGGCTCAAGCCGAGTACGACACCGCCAGCCGGGCATTGGACAAGGCGGTTTCCAAGGGGTTCATTCACCGGAACAACGCCGCCAACAAGAAGTCCTCGATGGCGCTGCGCCTCAACTCCTCTGCCGAGGAGTAGGACGCGAGATAGCGACCACCACTCTTTCCAGGGTAAGTCCTTCCGGCTCCTCGCTCTTCTTCATCTTCACATCGGCTTCCGCCAGCAGTTGATATGCCTCCAGCAACGCCCCCCGCTGGTACCCGCGCGCCTGCCTGACCAGCTTCTCCGCCCGCCAGGGTTGGATTCCCAGCTCCCTGCCCACCTCCATTGCTGAAGCTTCGGCCGCAATCAGGAGCATCCGGAAGTGCCGGGTCAGAGTCCAGAACAACATGTTCACCGACTCCCCCTGGCTCATCAGGTGGTGAAGGGTCTCCAGCGCCACACTCTGATGACGCTCGGCCACCGCATCGATAAAGCCGAAGAGCTTCACGTCCGACCTGCTCTGGAACTGGCGCGAGACCTGTTTCGGAGTCACTCGTCCGCCGCGAGGCAATGCCAGGCTGAGCTCGTCGACCGCCTGCGACAGAGCCAGCCTCTGCTCCCCCACGGCCTCCAGCAGGACGTTCATCGCATCCCCGCCGGCGTCAAGCCCCTTGGCCGTGAACTCGTGCTTCAGCCAAAGCAGCAGATCGGACCTCTTGCCCTTGGCGACGTCGAACACGTGGCCGGACTTCCGCCCGGCGGCAAGCATCTGCGAGGGCATCTTTGCCCCGATCAGAATGAGGGTGGCGTCGGGCACGGGTGTGTCGAGATACGCGATCAGCTGCCGCTGAAGCTCGGCAGAAAACTTGTCGACTTCGTGGACGACTATCGTCCGGCGATCGCCGAACATGGAGGGCGTGACAATGGCCTGGAGGATCGAATCGAACTCGTCCAGAGCGCCAAACTCGTTGACGGACGAGTCGTCCTTTCCCTCAATGAGCTTGCCGAGCGCCTCGCTGGTGAGATGCGGGTCGTCTCCCACCACCAGGTAAACGGGGAGGGCTTCTTTAGGTGCCGAGGCGGTTGGCATGATTAAGATCCTAGTGCCGAACCAGTGCGAGGAGAGACGTGCTTAGGCTCGCCAACCAGGACGACCTGCCCTTCTTGAGGGAGATGATGTTCGAGGCTGCGCACTGGGATCCCGCAAAGCCCCGCCCCGGCATCGATGAGGGCCTCGCGGACCTGATCGTGACCTCCTATCTGGAGGGCTGGGTGCGCCCCGGAGACGCCGGACTGGTCGCGGTGGACGATGAATCGATGCAGCCGATCGGGCCCGCCTGGTATCGCTTGTTCACATCCGACAGGCCGGGCTTCGGCTTTGTCGACGAGGACACTCCGGAGCTGGCCATCGCGGTGGTGAAGGAGTTCCGGGCAAAACATGTCGGCTCGGCGCTGATGAACGGGTTGAGGCGGCTCGCCAAAGCCCAGGGGCACCGCCGGCTCAGCCTGTCGGTCGAGCCCAGGAACATTCGAGCGAGGTTCCTCTACGCCAAGATGGGCTTCCGTGAGGTGCGGAGCGACGGCGACACGATCGTGCTCGTGGCGAATCTGGACGTGGCCGCCCCAGCGGGAATGAATTAGTCGATCGGCACTCGCCCGGAGCCGTCGATCTGAAGAGAACGATGTCGCCGCGGCGGTCGGTCCGCAGGACCATGGCGCCGGCAGCTGCGAAGATCCCCAGAGCTTTTTCGGTCGCTACATAGCGACCGCAGTTCCCCAAGGATTGTCTATGGCGATCAGCCAGCCTCCGTCCGACTGCCTTCGTACGACATCAGTAGTCAGACCACCTAGGTGGATCGGCGTGCCTTCCGGCCCTTCGCCGGCCAGCTTCCATTCCGCATACAAGATTGCAACATCGTCCGAACGAACGCATGCTCTGGGGCTTAGAGAGAACGTCCGTTTGATAGACATGAATTGCTCGAGGCCCGACCGGATTGCATCATGCCCAACAAGAGCCGCTGCTCCTGGTTGAGGAATCAAAGCTCCGTTGGACTCATACAGGTCGACGAGTGAGTCCAGGTCGCCGCCGTCGAAGTATTGGCCCCAAAGTGCCTGGGTTTCCTCGGGAGTCTCTATCGGCATATCTTGCCCCCTTCTTTGTTTCCAACCATCGCCCCATCCTGTTCCCCCGGCGGGTGATGTCGGAACTAGTAGTGATGACGCTCACGTGACTTCGATAACTCGGGTCCAGTCTAGCCAGCGGGTGAGTTGGACCAAAGCGTCCAATTCTGTCGGCTCCGGCAGCTGAAGAATACCGAGGACTGGATCGTGATGGTGGTCAAGCTCTAGCGAGCCCCTGGCGATGGGATCGGGCCGCCGCCGGCGACCGGTCCGCTAGCGCTGCATCACCCGGCCTGCGCCGTCGATCTCCAGCACGATGTCGCCCTGCCGGTCGGTCCGCTGGACCTCGGCGCCTGCCGCTTCGAAGATCTCCAGGGCTTTTTCTGTGGGGTGACCGTGACGGTTGCGCCCCACGGACACCGCCACCCACTCCGGGTCCACAGCCTGAACGAACTCTTTCAGCAGGCGGCCCGACCCATGATGAGGCGCCTTCAGAACCGTGCAGTCGATCTCGGACCGGTGTTCGTCCAGCAGCTCCTGCTGCCCCGTCTCCTCGAGGTCGCCGGTGAACAGCACACACTCCCCACCCCAGAGGACCCGCAGGACGACGGAAGCATCGTTCAGCTCGCTGCCCTCGACCTTCTGCTCGATCCCTCTTGCCTCCACTGCGGCCGCCCGTGCCTCCGGACTAGGGCCGAGCAGCTCGATCGTAAGGTCGCCGATCACGATCCGCTCCCCCTCGGTGGCCGCCTCGTAACCCCTACCCCTCTCGAGCGACTCCAGCAGAGGGGTCTCCACTCCCGGGTGGAGCGCGATCCCGACATCGAGGCGGGCGGCCACCTCCGCCAGGCCCACCACGTGGTCGGCGTGCAGGTGAGATGCGACCAGCAGGTCGATCCGGCCGAGGCCGTGGCGCCCGAGCGTGTCGGCGATGAGCTCCGGGTCGGGCCCGCCGTCGACCAGGACCCTAGCCCCGCCGGGACTCTCCACGAGCGCCGAGTCGCCTTGGCCGACATCGAAGAACGTGATCCTCAGCCCTGACGGGGCCGACGAGCCCGCCGCAGGAGCGATGAGGGAACCAATTGCTACGACCGCGCAGGCGACCGCCGGCCAGCGGGCCCAACGCGATCGGCGAATCATCCAGAGCCAGGCCGCCACCAGGCCGAGACATGCGGCAATGAGCTCGAAGGATCCGAAGTTGGGGACGGACACCTGAGATAGGTCGGATCTCCCGAACGTTTTCGCCACCCACTCGAGCGCGGTGACGAAGATTCCGGCGGCTTTGAACGCCGGACCGGCCAGCCACTCGGACATGGTCGCCACCACTCCCGCCAGCAAGCCAAGCACCGTCGCCGGGGCGACCATGCCGGCCGCAGCCAGGTTTGCCGGCACCGATGCGATCGAGATCTTGCCGAAATGAACCGCGATCAAGGGAAAGACCGCCGCTTGAGCGCTCAGTCCGATCGCCAGCGGCTCGGCGATGAGTCTCGGAATCGATCTGAGACGATCCAGCAGCGGCTCACGCCCGAGCAGAATGCCGGCAGTGGCCGCAAACGAGAGCTGGAATCCGACCGACCAGAGCATCAGCGGATCGAAGATCAGCAGCCCAAACAAAGCGACTCCCAGAACGTGGATCGAGTTGGACTTGCGTCCAAACAGAAAGGCCCCGAGAGCGATCGCGGCCATCACACTGGCACGCAGAACCGATGGCTCCCAGCGCGTGATCACCGCGAAGAAGACAATCGCAGCGAATCCCAGACTCGTCTTCAGCCGCCGCGAGGCTTTGAGCAGGCCGAGAAGAGCGGCAAGCGCTCCGAGGACTATGGCGACGTTGGCCCCGGAGACTGCAGTGAGGTGGGACAGACCCGAGGCCCTGAAATCTTCGCGGACCCGTTCACTCAGAGCCCGGTCGTCTCCGATCGTCAGGCCCAATAAAAGAGCCGCCCGGTTCCGGCTGAGCGCGGCAGCCGCTCCCGAGCGCATTCGTTCACGGAAGAAGTTCGACGCCTCCACCAGAGGACTCTCCGAGCGGGCGACCACCCGGACCGGGGAGAGCAGGGAGGCTTCGGCGGAGATCCCCCTTCGGGCCTGGGCCCGGTCGAAGAGATCTTCAGGATCGAGCGAGCCGATCTTCACCTCAGCCAGCACCAGGTCGCCCAGCGCCGCTTGCGAAGCCGTGCGATAGGAGCGCACCGCCAGCCGTCCGGCCAGCTCTTGACCCGACTCATCGACTATCGAACTGAGGGTGAACACCCAAGAGCGTCCGACCGGCTGGGGATCGCTGGCCAGGCGCCCCTCGAGCTGGACTACGCGTCCGTCCAACAACGGAAGCGGCGAAGCGCCTTGCTGCGCAAGCCGCACTCCCAGATCGACGAAACCCAGCCCGCCACAACCAAGGAGCAGAGCAGCGGCGGGAACGGCTCCCAGCCGGTGAAGGAGCTCCCCCTCGTCCGGCTCGGGCAGCGACCGGTGAAGCAGCCAGGCGCAGATCAGGCACACCACCGACGCCGACCCGATCACAAGCGCCAGCTGAGGGCTCGGCTGCACAAAGTCCGCGGCGAGCAACCCTGCGATGAAGCCGGCGCCCAGCAGGAGTGGCTTCAACCGGGCGGCCTAGACGGTGGCGAGGTCCTTCATAGACTCGAACTTCTTGGGCCCGACTCCGCTCACCTCCATGAGCTGGCGCACTGAGGTGAACCTGCCTTTGGTCTGGCGGTAG
>JBBDRH010000310.1:0-5124 GCA_040905645.1 Actinomycetota bacterium | reverse complement strand
CGTGGAGTGCGGAGACGCCCCGTTGTGCGGGGGCTGCGCTGCTCCGCATGGGAACAAATGGTCGGTCCCCAGCTCGGCAACCGGAATCGGTTGCCCAGGCGATCATCGATTTTCAAAACGCCCGCATCCCGGCGGAGCGGCCAGTCGAGCGAGCTGCGCCCGATCTGTCCGAGCTGGGATTTGCCGTAACGGGAGCCGGTTCGGGCGAGCTTGGCAAGTTAAAGGTCGACGGCTTCTCGTACCTCGACAACAGGGCGCCGGCTTCACCTTTACCTGAGCAGCTCGCCGTTCCCTGAAGCAGCAGGGGCGACTGCGGTGCGCAGCAGGCCGAACAGTCCCTGGATGGCGTCCAGCCAGGGCATCGGGTTGTTGTGCGCCCAGAAGCCGTTCCTCTTCCTCGCGCTTTCTGAGGATCCCGGCGTCCTTCAAGAGTTGTCGATATACCTGAGGGTGTAATAACGGTCCTGCGGTTCGTCCTGATCCACCGCGGCTGCTCTTTCCAAGCCTTTATTGCTCAGGGGAGGTTGTCAGCCCGGAAGAATGCGGAACCTTCCGCCTGAGAGCGGCCGCAGGACGTCGAAGTGCCGGCGATCCAGGGTCAGGATCGATTTGGTTCGATGGCGGCCGGCGACGATTACGATCGATGCGTCGGCCCAGCCCGATCTGCTGATCCTGGTAACGCTCGATGATCTTGCCCGCACCGGTCATGTCGTTCTCATCGAAGGCAGCGAGGTGATAGGCGCCGCTTGCGAGCTCGGATAGGATCGCAAGCTCGGCGACTACTCCGAGCCGGGTGGCGGCCAGGTAGTCGAGCTCGGAAATCACGAAGGAGGACACGACCAGGGGCTCGGCGTCTGCCTCGACGACTGCAGCGACAGCCTCATGGGCCGGTTCCCTCCGATTGAACAGGGCTAAAAGGCCGCTGGTGTCGGCAACAATCACCGGGAGCCGAAGCCCTGCAGCAGCTCGTCGACTCGCTCCGCTACAGGCTCGGCGTCGAGGAATCCCGTGCAAGGGCTGGGCGCAGCGATGGCGTCGGCAATCGCTTGGCGGATTACCTCTGCCTTCGAGCTTCCCCGCTTTCGAGCCTCGCGGGCGAGCCCGGCTTTGAGATCGTCGGTTGAGCGCCACGGGATGAATGATCACTGCCGGGTCTGCGCCGAGGGATGCCGTGACTGCCCCACGCTTGCGAGGCATTCCTCCAGGCAATGAGAGGGAGCGCGCCCCGGTGAGGCATCCTCGGCCCACACATTCGGCCGATACCCCTCCCGCCGAGGCAGGCGAGCCTACGAAAGGTGCTGGTGCAGGAACTGGTAGAAATCGCGATGATCCGTGCGAGGGCCAAATCGCTTGAACCGGCAATATTTTCGGATTCATCGCAGTGGGGAAGGAGCGAAGAACGAGAGGTAAATCTCGCCGGAAGAGCGACTTAGACCGCTCCATTACGCGGGTTGATCAGATGGAGGGCCTACCGCTGTTGAACTGAGGCGGATCAGCGGAACGAAGATCCCGGTCGAGTAGCCGGTGATCAAGAGCACCCCCATCGCCACAGCAGTTCCCCGCACCCTCGCTCAATCGCCTGAGCGTGTCGTTGAAAAAGTGAAGAGCCTTACCTTCCGCGAGTAGGCGAGGGCGATCAGCATGTATGGAATCCCCATCCCGAGCGAATAGATTGCCCGCAGGCTGGCGCCTTCTCTGGCAGTTCGGGTACTGGACCGCCAGCATCGCAATGATGAGCAGGGCCACCAATAGAAATCTTCACGGGCCAGCCTATCTCAACCCGACGATTGTTTGACACCACGTCTCCGTTTTTGAGTCCTGTCAGGCTCCGACGCTCCGTCCTATCCCGACTCGCCGCAGCTCCTCAGCATTAGGCCCCCGATTGTCGCAGCATGAGACAAGCGTTCCATCCACTACCACCGCGGGCACGGTCTTGAGATCGTACTGGCGCGCCGTGTCAGCTCCCTGCTCGTTCAAGTTGTAAACGGTCACCTCACAGTGGGAACATGCCGTTTCCTTAACCAGTTGCACAGCCGGCTCGCACACCGGGCACCCGGCGGTGAACACCTCAACCTGTCGCTTTGCCATCACTGGCTCCTTTCATCCGTAGGGCAACACCACTCGTATTTGCCGTCTATTGCGCTGTTCTTCATGTCCGTCAGGTTGTTCTTTAGCCGCACGAGGCGTTCAATCTCCTCCTCGACCTCGACGATCCGGCGGTCCAGCACCTGCGTTGTATGCCCGCACGGGCATCGGCCGTGGTCCCGGATATCACAGAGTTCCTTGATGTCGGTGAGCCGCATACCCAACGCCTGCCCAGCCTTGATGAATTCGATACGTTCGAGGGCGGTACCGTCGTACTCACGGTAACCGGAGGATGACCGGGGCGGCTCGGGCAGCAGTCCTTGCTTCTCATAAAAACGGATCGTGCCGCTTGAGACACTTGCCTTGGAAGCGAGGTCAGATACCCGGAGAGTCTTCACGCCCGCAGTGTAAACCTTACAGTCGACTATAAGGTCAAGCGGCTCGCGTCACTGCACAGCGCACCGTGATTGCTCAGATCTTGCACCAGCGAAAAGCTCCATCAAGGCAACCTGTTCGCCGCCGTTCGCCTCAGTGTCGGTAAGTGTGGACCATCGAACGGCTGAAAGGCCGCTTTCATTAGCCTTGTCCCAATCAGATCATTAGGAAAGCTGGCAAGTTCGCGAACGCGAACCTCGACCGCTTCATTGCCTCAAAGGCGGCAGTGTCGAACTTGCCCATTAGGAAAAGCGCTTTGGCGGCTCCTAGAACAGGAGATACTTCTACGTCAAGGCGCTCGGTGATCAGCGGCACGAGTCCTTCGTCGAGCAAGCGGACTCCGAGTCTGGTTATGAAAACGAAAGCAGGTGAGGATTGACTCGGTTCTTGAGCAACTAGGCCCTTCAGCCGCACCGCACGCCTCGACAATGGCCCGTTTTGCCGACCGACCTGAATACGCCCTTATCGCTGTCTCTCGCCGGGAATCGAAGTTGAAGTAGGTTTCTCTCCCGTAGTTTTCGTCACAGTACTGCAGGATTCCAAGCCCCAACTCCTCCACGGAGAGATCCACCACCCGTTCCTCGAGAGCCCATGCCTGCAGAACTCGGTCTCAGTTCTCTAATCCCTAGGTCGCTCCGCCAGGACAGTGGACCGGCGAGTCGCGGTTTGATGACGCTAATTCCGGGGCGGAGACGGCCCAGGGACGGCCCAAGAACCAGAAATCCCGCCACTTTGGGGCGGGATTTGTGCGTGGAGCCGAGGGGACTCGAACCCCTGACTTCTGCCTTGCAAAGGCAGCGCTCTTCCAGCTGAGCTACGGCCCCTCCGAATAAGACATTCTAGGGGCTAGGGCACCGGCCGTTCGAGCCTCGCAAGGCGGACTCCCTGGTACGCCAGGCGAACGAAGAAGTTTGCCGGGTCGAATAGATCCTCGGGAGCCAGGACGCCGGCCTTGTCGACCCCCAGCTCGGCAAGCATCAGCGCCCCGACGACCACCGGGGCGGTGAGCAGGTTCGAGAGCTGATCGACGATCCCTAGGCTGATTGTGGTCGTGATTCCCTCCTGGCCCCCGGTCGCATCTACGCGGAGGGCCGACCATGGATGGGGCTGTTTCAGTTTGCCGGCGAAGGACGTCGCCTTCTCGCTCAACCTGCTGGTCAACTTATTTGCTCCGGGAAGACTCGCCAGCCGGTTGGCGAGCGGCTCCACCAGGCCCCCGAGAACTACCAGCTCCTGCAACCCGGGCAGCGATCGGCGAAGGGTCAGCGGCTCGGTGGCGCGAACCAGCCGCAGCGGCACCCAACCCACCGGCTCCGGCATGAACACCAGCTCGCTGTCGCCCCCGGCCGGCTCGGTCTGGAGCACACCCCGTCGGATGACGTAGGCCGGACCCGACAGCGCGCCCGCTCCCCGGGCCAGCGCGGCTTCTGCAGTCTGCCGGGCGGAGGAGATCACCCAGCTGATCCGAATGCTGATCGGTGGCTCCAGCTCGGCGGCCGCCATCACCGCCATAAGGTTGCTCACCCCCGGCGACCAGCTCATGCCGCTCACGACCAGCGTGCCGGCATCGACCGCTCGGCCGTGAAGACCGCTCAAGGCTTGTGCCACGTCCGGAGAGGCGGCCGTCGAGAGGTAGGGCACCCTGGCAGCTATAGCCGAAGCGGCGGCGGCACGCTCGGTTTCGGGATCGGTGTTCCTCGGACCGACTACGACATCGCTGGCAAAGATCGCGGGCGCAGGATCGTTAGCGAGCCCGCGGACTATCTCTGTGACCCGCGGATCCTCCTTCAGAATTGTCGCCAGGTGGGCCGCCGCCCCCGATGAGCCCAGCACTGCAATGCGGGTCAACTGGCGCTCGGCGCGGATCCGTTCAGGCTCGGCACCGCATCCTTCCAGGTGCCTTCGGGGCCCGGAGGCTGCTTGAGCTTCCTTGCGGCCAGGCCGGCCAGGCCTCCGACCAGCGCCAAGCCGACTAGCAACCGGAGTCTCTTCTCCATAGAAGAAGGCTAACAGACAGCCGGGACGAGCAAGACCGCGTCAGTACACGAACAGCTCTACGGGAATGCCGCTCGCCCTCAGGATCCGCTCGAACTCGTAGGAGCCCTGGCCGGTGAATCGCTCCTCCAGCAGATCCAGGAGATCCTGCGACGGCTCACCCCCAAGAGCCTGGACGAGTTGGGGGAGATGCCGGGCCTTGACCGTCTCGAACCACTCGTACTCACCGTCCCCGCTGACCATTGAGGTAGCCGGGCCGAGATCCTGGCCGTCGACGTGGAGGTTTCCTTCGCCGTCCAGGTAGGCGTCGAGAAAGCGTGAGTCGGCATCGTTGTGCTCGGCGCGCAGCCTTACAATCCTGCTTGCGGCATCGGCCATGTCTACTCGGCCCCTTCCGATGAAGAGCGCTGTGCGGAGAGGCTAACAGACCCGAGGGTTGCCTTAGTAGTGAAGCTCCTTGATTACGCATCGCAGCCCACGCCGTCACCATCGGCGTCCAGTCCGTATTCGTCGGGGCCGGCGATCTGAATGTTCTTGGTCTGCGCGTAGACCGGTCCGTTACCGTCTCCTCCGGCACAATCTACGTCCGACGCATTGACCGGTAGACAC
>JBBDRH010000309.1:0-5128 GCA_040905645.1 Actinomycetota bacterium | reverse complement strand
TCGCCCAGATCTTATCGAAGGAATCCCGAAGGAGGACATTTCTACTTCACTCAGGGAGGACATTTCTACTTCAATGCTACACACCACATTTCCGGCTGCTTGCACAGCCAGAACCCCTACCCTACCTTGCTTTTCCGTCCACAGGGCGGTTGGATCCCTTATCCCTGGAGCCGACGGACATGGCGGAAGCCTTCTACGGCCGAAAGCTCGCCCTCAAGCTCTGACGGCTGAGCGTGCGGGACCAAACGGGAAGCGGAGCCAAGGCCTGGGTCAAGAGGTGCTTCGGGCGTACGTTCAACGTGTCGGAAGGTCCGCTACCACGCTGCTTAACTGACGAGGAGTTGACTTTGAGTCGAAGTGGTGGCGGATGCTACATTCTGGGCATTTCGGCCTTCTATCATGACAGCGCCGCATGCCTCCTGAAGGACGGTGAGATCGTGGCGGCCGTCTCCGAGGAGCGCCTGACCCGGGTGAAGGGGGACTCCTCGTTCCCGAAGCACGCGGTGGCGTATTGCCTGTCTGAGGCGGGGATCACGGTCGCAGACCTCGACCACGTCGGCTTCTACGACAAGCCTCTTCTCAAGTTCGAGCGGATCCTCGAGACCTACATCGGCGTGGTGCCGAAGGGCTTCCGGTCGTTTCTCATGGCCGGCCCCCTCTGGATCAAGGAGAAGCTCTTCATGGATCGAGAGATCCGGGCTTCCCTGGAGGGTTATGAGGGTCACGTATATTACGCGGAGCACCACGAGTCCCACGCCGCGAGCGCCTTCTTCCCGTCTCCCTTCGAGGAGGCCGCCGTCCTGACCATGGACGGGGTCGGGGAATGGGCCACGGCATCCATGGGCGTCGGCCGGGCCAACGACATCGAGATCTTCAAGGAGCTTCACTGGCCCGATTCCCTGGGGCTCCTTTACTCGGCGTTCACCTACTACACCGGCTTCAAGGTGAACTCCGGTGAGTACAAGATCATGGGTCTGGCGCCCTATGGGGAGCCCAAATACGTGGACCTCATCCTGGACGAGTTGATCGATCTGAAGGAAGACGGCTCGTTCACGATGAACCAGAAGTACTTCAACTACCTCAGCGGGCTGACCATGACGAACGGTCGGTTCGACAAGCTGTTCGGCGGCCCTCCCAGGAAGCCGGAGACGAGGCTGACCCAGCGGGAAATGGACCTGGCTCGCTCGGTCCAGGAGGTATGTGAGGAGGTCATGCTGCGCATGTCCCGCACGGTCCACCGGGAAACGGGCCTTGACAACCTCTGCTTGGCTGGCGGGGTCGCACTTAACTGCGTCGGAAACGGTCGGATCCTCCGGGAAGGGCCCTTCAAGAACATCTGGATCCAGCCCGCGGCCGGAGACGCCGGAGGGAGCCTCGGGGTCGCCCAGCTCATCTGGCACCGCCACCTGAAGAAGCCCCGGACGGTCACGCCGGGCCGGGATTCCATGAAGGGCGCCTACCTGGGACCCGGATTCTCAGACGAGGAAACGGAGCGGCGACTCGAGGAGCTGCGCGCCGTCTACACGCGGCTCGACCGGGCCGAGCTCAACCGGAGGGTGGCTTCGGCCATGGCCGAGGGCAAGATCATCGGCTGGTTCAACGGCCGGATGGAGTTCGGCCCCCGGGCCCTCGGGCACCGGAGCATCCTGGGAGACGCCCGGAACCCGAAGATGCAGGAGGCGATGAACTTGAAAATTAAGTTCCGGGAGAGCTTCCGGCCCTTCGCTCCCAGCGTGCTCCGGGAGCGGGTGCGCGACTACTTCGAGATGAACACGGACTCGCCCTACATGCTCCTCGTGGCTCCGGTGAAGGAAGAACGCCAGATCCCCATGTCGGACGAGGCGAAGAACCTCTGGGGGATCGAGCAGCTCAACGTGCCCCGATCGGACATCCCGGCCGTGACGCACATCGACTACTCGGCCCGGGTCCAGACCGTGGACCCGGAGACGAGCCCGGACTACTACGGCATCATCAAGGCGTTCGAGGAGGAAACGGGGTGCGGGGTGATCGTGAACACCTCGTTCAACGTCCGGGGCGAGCCCATCGTTTGCACTCCGGAAGACGCCTATACCTGTTTCATGAGAACTGACATCGACTACCTGGTGGCAGGCTCCTTCCTGATGGCGAAGGAAGACCAGCCCGAATGGCATGAGGAGGGAGATTGGAGAGAGGAGTTCCAGCTCGACTGAGCCCCAAGGAGGGGCGGAAGTTTGGGCTATCGGTTGGCCTCGCGTTTCTGGTCATTGCGAGCATCATCTGGTTCTGGCGGGGGCACGTCACATTGCCGCTCATCTTCGCCTCGCTCGGGGGCCCGCTGATCCTGGTCGGACTCCTCATCCCCGGGAAGCTGGGCCCGGTGTACCGCGCGTGGATGGGCTTTGCCCTACTGATCTCCAAGATCACGACCCCCATCTTCATGGGGATCACGTTCTTCCTGGTGATCGGGCCCGTGGCACTGATCATGCGCCTGATGGGCAAGAACCCCATGACCCGCCATGAGAACGATGGAAGCTTCTGGGTCCCACGACCCGAAGGCCCCAAGCGGCGCAGCGACCTAACACGACAATTCTGAACCAATGAGAGGATGAAGCGATGAGCATCGCAAGAGAACTCTGGGCGTTCATGCGGGAGCGGAAGAAGTGGTGGCTGCTCCCCATCATCGTGGTCATGTTCCTGGTAGGGTCGCTCCTGGTCTTCGCCCAGGGGTCAGCGCTGGCGCCGTTCATCTACACCATCTTCTGAGGGGCCGTCTTGCGTCTGGGGAAGGTGTGGGGAATTCGGTCTGAGGTTCTGCGTTGCCTCGGCCTGGTCGCAGTGGGTGTGGCCCTGTTGCTTTACGTTTCGTATCAGTCACGACCGGTCCTAGGGCGCTGGTCGTACCCCTACACCGCGGTCCTAGTAGCCTCATGGCTCATGATCGCTTTGGTCTGCTGGTTTAGCTTCCGGCGGCACAGGCGCAGCGTAAGCGAGAGGCCGCTCGATCAACACGCCCGGCTCCTACTGGATTTCGGAGTCGCCGGGTGGGGGCTCGCCTATCTCCTGGACGCTGTGGCCGACCGGGATCGGGGGGCACGGTTGATTGACGCTCACCTCTTCGGAGCGATCGATCCCATCGGAATAGGTATCGAGTGGCTGGGACTCGCGTGCGCGCTCGCCGGCGTTGCTCTCTGGACAGCCCCCCGTCTTCCTGTGCGACTTCGCGAGCCCGGCCTTCTACTTTCTTCCGTCGTGGCCCTCCTCGTCGTTGGTGAGGGTGTTGTCCGCATCTTAGCGGTGGTCGACCCGGCCTCGCAGGGGTTTCCGACCTACCGGGGGCAACTCTGGACCGAACGGCATGTTTCCTTCAACTCCCTGGGTTTTCGAGGCCCCGAGCCCCGGATCCTGCGAGCACCGGACGGAAAACGCCTGGTGGTCATCGGGGATTCGTTCGCGTTCGGGGCGGGGGTGGACGACCCTGCCGATCGGATCGGGGAGGTCCTCGGGAGACTCCTCGAGCAACGGACCGCCGAGGACTGGGAAGCCGTGAACATCAGCCGCCCGGACACCCATACCTTGGATCACCTGGAGATGCTGTCTGTGGCGACGAGGCTCGACCCTGACCTCGTCGTGCTCATCTACGTCTTCAACGACATCGACTACCTGCGTGAGAGCACTGAGCGGACCGTTCTCACGGAGCACCCTCGCGGTCTCCTGGACCGATTGCACCCCGCGCGCCTCGGGTTCCGGAACTCGTATCTCTATCAACAATTGTTCGTCGAGTTCCGGACGCTGCGGTATACCGTCGCCCCTGGCGAAAGAGCCGACCCGTACCTTGACCCAGAACTCCTCCGGACCCATCTGGAGGACGTGGCGAATCTCGTGGACCGGGCGCGCGATGCTGCGGGCGTCGCCTGCGTAATCCCGTTCGCGCTGGCTGTCCAACACATGGACACCGCACGGTTGCGCTACGATCTGTTCGTCCGATCCGCTCGAGAGTCGGGAGTACCGATCTGCGGGATCGAAGGCGCGTTCGAGGGATGGGAGATTTCAGAGCTGGTCTTGAACCGACATGACGCCCATCCTAACGCTCGCGCCCATCGGCTGGCGGCGGAGGCTGCCATCGATCCGTTGATGGCGATCTATTCCCAGGCCCCCCCCTGAGGCCGGACCTGGGCTCGATACACATCTCGGCGCAGCGCAGGAGTGCCGAGCGTTTTCTCAGTGGCGCGCGTGTGGCGGAAGCTCGCCCTGGACCTGGAGTGAGCCTAGACTTCGGAATGGCGTCGACCCAAAGCGCGACCGCGACAGAGTTGTGCGCACTATACGATTACCTCCTCGCCGCGGCACCGAGCACATGAGTCGACCGACAACTGAGACGCAGGGTCCTCGCCGAAGGCTGCTCCGCCGAGGCATCCTCCTCGCCCTCGCAGTCCTCCTCCTAGCCGGCGTCCAGTGGGTGCGCGACCGCTACTACGTGATGGGGATCCTCCGCACCACGACGACCGAGTGGCTGACCATCCACACACGGCTCTACGTGGCCTCCAGCGACGAGACCGACGAGCAGATCGGGCGCGCTCCGTTCCGAAATTCCGACCGTCTCTCGACCGGCCCGGCACGCGGACCGCTGACAGTTCTGGCGTCCAACGCCCGCTACTTCACGGATGGCATGGGTGAAGCCGTGTTTCTCACCGGCTCGCATACGTGGTCCAACTTTCAGGACAGTGGAGACGGGTATCCGCCCCCACCCTTCGACTACGAGCAGTACCTCGATTTCCTCGAGGTACATGGCCACAACTTCTTCCGCCTCTGGGTGTGGGAGGGGGGCCGCTGGGCTGTTCAGACGTCAAACGACGACTACTGGTTTCATCCGATGGGGCCATTCGTCCGCAGCGGGCCTGGCAATGCGCTCGATGGCCGCCCCAGATGGGATCTCACCCGGTTCGACCAGGCGTACTTCGACCGGCTTCGGGAGCGTGTGCGAATGGCCGGGGACCGAGGCATGTATGCGGCCGTCATGCTCTTTCAGGGGTGGGCCGTCTCGAGCGTGAAAGGGCGCAAGGCGATGCAGAACCCGTGGCGCGGGCATCCCCTCCATGTCACCGGGCGCTCAAAGTGTACCAGGGGCGGGCGCTTCAAAGTGTACCACCCA
>JBBDRH010000308.1:0-5152 GCA_040905645.1 Actinomycetota bacterium | reverse complement strand
CTGCGGCTTTGGCTGCTCCGGCGACGTCACCGGCCGGAACCAGCAATCCCGTGCGATCAGCCGCGATCACCTCGCTCAGGGCTCCCCGGTCGAAGCCCACGACCGGAGTGCCGGCGGCCTGCGCCTCCGCCGCGGTGAGCCCGAAGGGCTCCTCCCACAAGATCGGGCACACCAGGGCCCGGGCGCCTGCCATCAGCTCCCAAACCCGCTCCCGCCCCAGGGGTCCGAACAATTCGACACCCTCGGCGCGGCACCGCCCACGCACGGCAGACGCGTACTGGGAGTGGTAGTCGGAGCCCGCCATGACCAGCGGGAGGCCTGCAATTGCAGCGATGTCGAGCGCCTCCATGGCTCCTTTTTCGGGGCTCAGACGGGCGACGAAGAGCAGCGCGTCACCGCATTGGGCCGACCAGGCAATCCGTTCTACGGGCACGCCGTTGCGCAGGACGGCGTCGACGCCGGCGACCTTCGACCAGTCCGAGGCCTGCCGGCGCGAGACGGCCACCACCGTCGGAGGCCTCGGTGAGGTCTGGACCTCGCGTAGCGCCCCGCACATTTGGGGCTCGACGGGTAGGTGGAGCGTGTGGACGATGGGAACCCCGAGCTCGGAGGCGATGGTCACCGCCGGAGGGTCGAAGGCGTGGTTGTGGGCAAGCTCGAAATCGCCTCGGGCGATGAGCCGCCACGCTCGTTGGAAGGCCCACTCGCTGAGGCTCGGGTCGGCCGCGGCCTCGCCATGCCGAAACAGCACGGGCCCCAGGTCGCGGTGATCGACTCCGGTATCGACCACAGTCACCCCTACAATCTCCGATCCGGTGGCGGCAAACACCTCCACGTCGTGCCCCCTGGCGGCCAGACCGGCGGCGAGGTCGGCGACCAGAGCCTGGGAGCCGCCGGATTGCGGCTCGTGCGGGGGCCGGATGGTCGTTACGAGGGGGGCCAGCAGGGCGATCCTCACCGAGCAACCCGGCGCCAGGCAAGCGAGCAAGGGGGGTTGATGCCGAGGATCTCGTAAGAGACGTGGCGAGCGCCCATCTCCTCGATGGCCGCAACGGCCCGCGGGTAGAAGATGGCCGCGATTTCGAGTGCCTCGTCGACGCTTGGAAACTCGACCTGCATCTCGCCGGGGAACTCGACGAAGCCGAATCCCCGTTCGGCGAGCCACGCCTGGTTTCGCGGGGGCCAGATGATGACCACGCACCCTCCATCCGCGGTCACGCGCTCCATCTCGGCCAGGCCGGCGTCGCCGCCATGCTCGGGCGTGCACATGAAAGCGGAGCAGCTCACCGTCAGATCGGCCCATCCGTCCGGCAGGGGCAAGGCATCGAAAAACCCCGGCCGCACCGAGACCTGGGGGTGTCCCAGCGCGGCCATCCGAGATTCGAGACGGGAGCGGAGCGGTTCTGCTGGTTCGATGGCCGCCAGCTCGACACATCGGGAGGCAATTGAAGCGGTGAACCTGCCCAGGCCGGCTCCGACATCGACTGCTCGATCGATCGCGTCGGGAAGCCAGCCGAGTATTCCGGGGTGCAGGTGCTCCCCCTGGATAAGCCGAGCGTAGAGATCGGGCTCGATGCGGTAGAGCAGCTCCCAGGCAACCTTCGGGGCCACCACGCTCCACGCTTCCGGGTCCTCATCGACAAGCGACAGGAGGCTTGGGTCGATCGGGTCGAGAAACCGCCGGCGCTCTTCGGGCGTGAACACCGCCAGATCTTGCGGCCGGTAGCGCTCGATCAGGGCCCTGGGGGCTGCAGGTACGGGGGGGCTTTCTGCAGGCGACATCCTCTTCAATCGCGCGTGCAGTCGACCCAGTTCTTGTCGGTCTCGATCAGCCGCACGCGTGACAGGAGGCCCGCCGGGAGCTGCGGCTCGAGGCGCTCCCAGAACGCCTGGGCCAGGGTCTCGGTGGTCGGATTGCGCCCGCGGAGCCACTCGACGTCCTCGTTGAGGTTGCGGTGATCGACCTCGTCGAGGATGGACTTGTGGATGATGTGGGAAAGCTCCTTCAGGTCGAAGAGAAAGCCGGTCTCGGGATCCACCGATCCCTCGAGCGTCACCTCCAGGACGTAGTTATGGCCGTGTCCCGAGGGGTTGGCGCACTTGCCGAATACTTCCGCGTTGCGTTCGTCGCTGTACCCCGGGTTGTAGAGGCGGTGGCCCGCGGAGAAGTGCTCCCGGCGCGTAACAAGCGTGCGCATCGGACCATATTAGCCCGGCAGGCTCGAGGAACGGCCGCCTGCCCCAAACCTGAAAAGCAGGCTCTGCCAGCGGCGCATCAGGCCCGCTTGAAGCTCATCCTCTTCACCAGGGGCTTGCCGGGGGCGCGCGCCACAACCTCATGCACCGCATCCTCGGGCAGAGTTTGCGAGCTGTTGTCGGAAAGATCGACCGCCACAACCTGAGAGTCGGAGGGAATGCCGCCGAGCTGCCTGATCTCCGCCACCGAGATCGACCCCTTGCTCCAGGGGTGAATCTGACCCTCCACGTTTACCTCGTACATCGGGCCCTCGGACGTCTCGTTCATCGGCTCCCCCTTTTTCCTTTGACCGCGATGTTCTACCCCGGCCGCAAGCATTTCACTCGGAAGGCTTGAGCCTTCTCTCAATTGGGGAAAGCATTTCAAACAGGCTCGCAGTAAACTGGCCGGCATGGACGCCACCGTTTTTTTCAACCCCGAGTGCACCAACTGCCTCACCGTGCAGGGCATCCTCGACGAGCGCGGGATCGACACCCACTACGTTCGCTATCTCGAACAGGCTCCCACCCGGGAGGAGATCGAACGGGTGATGGGGATCCTGGAAATCGAGGATCCGCAGGAGATGATGCGGGCCAAAGAACCGATCTACCAGGAGCTCGGTCTGCAAACAGCCGGCCGGGAGGAGCTGATCGACGCCATGACCGCTCACCCGATCCTGATCCAGCGGCCCATAGTCATCCTTGGGGATCGGGCGGTGATCGCCCGGCCCGGCGAGGCGGTCCTGACGCTGCTGGATGAGGACGAACCAAACCCCTAGGGTCCGCCACAAGCCTAGGTGCACAGGTTCGGTGAGTCGGGGGCGACGCTCGCAAGGCCGCAGTGTCCCAGTGCATGCGCCTGCCCATACGCTGGGACCGAGAACGCCGCGAGCGTCGTCATCCGGCCAGCGAACTGTCCATGTAATCTTGTGGCGGGCCCTTACGGGCCGGCCCTCGTTCGATCCAGACTGCCGGGGAAAATCACGACTTGAATAAGCTGGCCTCCGAGCTTCTCGTCGAACGGCTGGTCGACTGGGGGGTGGAGGTCGTCTTCGGACTCCCCGGCGATGGCATCAACGGGATCATGGAAGCGCTCCGGCGCAATCGAAAGCGCATCCGGTTCGTGCTCGTTCACCACGAGGAGTCGGCGGCCTTCATGGCCACCGGTTACTCCAAATCCACCGGGCGCCTTGGGGTGTGTCTCGCAACGTCGGGCCCGGGGGGCATCCATCTGCTGAACGGCCTCTACGACGCCAAGCTCGACCACGTGCCGGTCCTGGCAATCACCGGCATGCCGCCCACATCGCAGCTGGGCACTGGTTACCACCAGGAGGTGCACCTCGAGCGTCTGTTCGAGGATGTCGCGGCCTACAACGCAGTGGTGCACGTTCCGATCTCCATTCCGACCCTGGTGGACACTGCCATCCGAACTGCCCTGGCCCGCCGATCCGTCTCGCACATCACCTTTCCTGTGGACATCCAGGAGGCCGATGCCGAGCTGGAGCCTTTCGAAGGGGGCATGGGACTGGCCAGAGCTCCGAGAACCTCAGCGGTTTACAAAGCGCCCTCGATGGTTCCCTCGACCGAAGACCTGCAGCGCGCGGCGGCGGTGCTGAATGAAGGGCGCAGGGTGGTCATTCTGGCGGGCGGCGGGTCCCTCGGTGCCGGGGAGGAGGTCGTCCAGGCCTCCGAGTTGCTGGCGGCTCCCATCGTCAAGACCCTGCCGGCAAAGGCGGCCTTGCCGGACCATCACCCGAACACCACGGGGGGCCTCGGCCTGCTCGGAACCCGTCCTTCGGAGGAGGCCATGGAGGAGGCGGATACGCTGTTGATGCTCGGGACCGATTTTCCCTACACCAGGTACCTCCCCGAGAAGGCGCGGGTGGTTCAGATCGACATCGAACCGACCCGGATCGGCAACCGCATCCCGGTCGAGGTCCCTCTGGTGGGAGGGGTGGCTTCGACGCTGCGGGCGCTTACCCCCTTGCTCGAGCGCAAGATCGATCGAAGCTTCCTGCAGGAGGCTCAGGAGGGGATGCGGGCCTGGCGCGAGAGGATGGCGGATCTCGAGAATCCCGAGCGGCACCCCATCCAGCCCCAGTACCTGATGCGGATGATCGACAAGCTGGCAAGCCCCGACGCCATCCTGTCGACCGACTCGGGCACGGTCGCGACCTGGGCCGCCCGCCACTTCGACATCCGGGGAGATCGCCGGTTCATGCTGGGGGCGAACCTGGCCTCGATGGCTCCGGCGCTTCCTTACAGCATCGCGGCGCAAATCGCCCATCCCGGGCGGCAATGCATCGCCTTCATCGGCGACGGCGGCTTTGCGATGCTGATGGCGGAGTTCCTGACCGCGTGCAGATACGAGCTGCCGATCAAGGTTTTTGTTGCCAACAACGGGGGGCTCGGCCAGATCCTGTGGGAACAAATGGTGCTCGGCTTCCCCGAGTACGGGGTCAGGTGGTCCAAGCAGGCAGATTTTTCAACCTGGGCGCGGGCTTGCGGAGGCCTGGGCATCAAGGTGGAAGACCCCGGCAAGCTGGAGCAGGCAATCGCGGCCGCCCTGTCGCACCCCGGCCCGGCCCTGGTGGATGTGTCGGTAAATCCCGACGAGCCCCCGATGCCTCCCAAGGTCCATTACGAGCAGGCCAAGGGCTTTGCCCAGGCCTTTCTGAGGGGCGAGCCTCGCCGTGCGGCGATAGCCTCCACCCTGTTCCGGGACAAGCTGGACCAGCTCAAATAGGACCTGGCTTCACCCTCAACGCCGTCCGTCTCAGCGGGAAACCTCTCCATCGCGCTCCTGCCAGACCGTAAGCAGCTTTGGGGTCAACGTGGCGGCGCCGAGGTTTTCGGGGAACACGCATAAAACCTCTCCTACACCGGTTGCCGATGGTGCCCTGACCGCTTGAAAACC
>JBBDRH010000307.1:3000-5172 GCA_040905645.1 Actinomycetota bacterium | reverse complement strand
AGGGGTGCGGCGCCTAAGGCTCCTCAACCTCGCAGACCAGATAGCAGAACGCCTGGACGAGGGGGACATCGAGGAGACGCCGGTGACCAGGGCGATGGAAGCACTGCTAGCTTCGATGAGGGCCGTGCAGGAGGGTTGGGGCCGAACCTTTGTTGAGAAGGACAAGTTGAAGCTGTTGATATCTTCCCGGCCTAGCGGCGAGGGAATGCGGCACCTCGATTGGGCCATGTGGTGGACCTTGATAGAGGAGCTCGACCGGCTCGAGCAGTCGGAAGCCCTCGGACTCCTCTAAGAGTCCAATGTGTTGCCGACGAACGGCGACCCGCCGGCCGCTCCCTCGGGATCAGCTGGCAGCCTTGAGCCGATTCAGGACGCCTTCGGCTGCTCCCCCAAAGTTGCGGCTAGGGCACCGGCCGCTGTTGAGAGATCCGAGTTGATGTCCTCGACGATCGGTCCGATTGGTTCCGTCGATTTGCCGATGGTCTCGACCGCACGCTGGATCTTCTTCAGGTTGGAGAGGGTTCGCCACAGCATCGCGGCGATGGTTAACAGGTAGAGGGCGAGGGCGGCCACGATCAGACCAACCGCAATCAGCGTAAGCACCCCAAGGATGTTTATCGGCGAGCCCCCTTCAGCAGCTTATCGACGGAGCCCACGTAGCCGGCGAGACCTTGTGTGATCCGCGAGATCAGCTCACGGGTCTCTTGGAGCGCCGGAACGGGCTCGAGGTTCCGGACGATGGCACCTCCATGTTTGGCCACGTCGTCCGAATAGCGCTTGATCTCCAACACCCGGCGGCGTGTCTTCTCCGCCAGATAGATAACGATGGGGATGACGACGAGATAGACCACTGCCAACCCGACCGACCACCAGACTGCCGCCGCTCCGCTCGTCGCATCCATGCTCAGTCTCCGAGTGCTGGCTACGTCGTTGAATCCTATACCTTACTTTGCCTCTTGCCGATCTGGAGCAGGGTGGGTCCGGGGGGAGGATGCTCGGGAGCCTGCTCCTCTTCGACCTCCAGGCCGACGTAACCAGGGAATCCGTCCCGAAGTGCCTGTTCCACTCCCTCCTTGAGGGTCACCGCCGAAGCCGTGCAGCCTGCACAGGCCCCCGACATCCTGGCTCTGACGATTCCCCCACTGACCTCCAGGACGTCGATTCGACCCCCGTGGGATTGGATGTAGGGGAGGATCGACTTGAGTGCCTCCTCGGCCTGCCGCCGTTCGTCGACCCCCAATCCGTAAGCGTCAAACAGCCAGGCGACGGCGGAATCGGCATCACGCAGCCGCTCGACCTCTCGCGTCCCCAAGTGATCTCCCAGGTGGGTGAGAGGGATGCGGTGAATCGTGTCTATACCATCGAGTAGCTCGAACAAAAGGTCCTTCCCGACCTCGTCAAGGGTCGCAATCTCGCTCATCAGCTCCTCAAGCCGGGAAAGTAGCGCCTCGAAGTTCTCCATGGGCCTCCAATGTACTGCTTGCCTCTCTCACGCACCAGAGAGGCTCGCGCTAGACTTGACATCCCATGAAGATCGCGGTATCAGGCAAAGGCGGATCCGGGAAGACTTCCCTCTCCGGAACCCTTGCCCGGCTCATGGCCAGAGCCGGCCGCAACGTGGTGGCCATTGACGGCGACCTCAACCCCAACCTCGCCTTGACCCTCGGCTTGCGGCAGGAGAGTTTTGATGACCTGCCGGCCGTACCCCATGGACTGCTCGAACATGTGCAGCTCAACGGCGGGACGACCCTGAAGCTCAGCAAATCCTTCGACGAGGTGGTCTCTCTGCACGGAATCGAGTGTCCCGATCACGTTCGACTGCTCCTGATGGGCCAGCCGCTTGCGGGCACCGGCTGAATGTGCTCGAACCACTCCACCGTGCGTGGAATTTTGAAGGAAGTTCCAGACGACGACCGGATGGTCATCGTCGACACGGGAGCCTCGCCGGAGCAGTTCACCCGAGGCACCACGGATTCAATCGACGTGATGCTCGTGGTGGCCGAGCCCTACTTCAAGTCCCTCGAGACCGCTCGCCGATACCACGGCTTCGCCCGCCAGCTGGGGATCCCACGGACTTGGGTGATCTCGAACAAGGTCCGGGGAGCGGAGGACGGAAAAGCCATCGAGGAGTTCTGCGGCATCGAAGTGCCGGAGCGCGGCCGCTACATCCGC
>JBBDRH010000307.1:0-2990 GCA_040905645.1 Actinomycetota bacterium | reverse complement strand
GTTCTGCGGCCTCCACGGCATGGAGATCCTGGCTTCGATTCCCCACGATCATTCGCTGGCCGACGCCGAACGTCTCGGAGCCGCCCCCCTGGATCACGACCCCGCCTCCCCCCTGGTAAGCGCCGCCTCGCGGATCGCCCAACGGCTTTTGGAGGAGGACGCAGCATGACCGACGCTCGCCTACCAGAGCCCAAGAGCGAAGCTCTCCGTGCCCTCTACTGGCGGGACGAGATTCTGCAGATGATGTTCTGGATCAAGGGCGAGGGCTTCGGGAACGAGGTGGACCCTAAAGTTCTGGAGCGCTTCCTCGGCGTAAGGAGCGAGATCGGAATCCAGTACCTCGACCGGCTGGTCGAAGAGGGCAAAGTGGTAAAAACCACGGATCGCCTCTACTCCTTAACCGATGAGGGTCACAAACTGGGAGCCAGAGGATTCGCAGATGAATTCGCCGAACTCACCAAGCCCGGCCATGGGGAGTGCGGCGACGACTGCTGGTGCCACGCCTCTCCGGAGGAAGCCGAGGCCTGCGCCGCCGAGCGTCTGGAGCGCTTGAGCTCGTAACCTTCCGGCCGGTGAGGCGCTGGTCACCATCGCCAGGTTCTGCCGGTGACGGTAGACAGCCTTGATCGTGTCGCGCTCGCGATTCGTCTTAGGCTTAGGAAGAGCATTGTCACGGGAGGATAATCGAAACTTCATCACGCCGAATGTCTCCGTGGTGCTGCAATGTTCGCAATCAGGGGGAGGAGCGAACCATGAAGCTTCGTATCGCAGTGGTGTTGATGGTCCTGGCCGCCGGCTGCAACGGAGGCGACAAGGGGGCTCAGCCCCCAGCCAAAGCCACTGCTCTGCCGTTCGACCGCCAGACGCTCACCGTCGCTACGCCGGGCGATGTCTACATAACCAGGGACAAGATCTTCTTAGGGATGTGGCCGGACAACGCCAACATCTGCGAGACCCTCGTCGGCCTGAGCCCTGAGTTCCAGCCGACGCCTACGCTGGCCACCAAATGGACCAATATGGGCGACAACACCTTCCGCTTCGAGCTGCGGCGGGACGTGCGCTTCCACAATGGTGCGTCGCTCGATGCCGAAGCCGTACGGTACAGCATGGCTCGGGTGGTGGAGAAGGGACAGACCCTGAACACCTTCATCGGCCCCGACTCCACCAAGGTGGTTGACGAGTTCACCGTCGACATCACGCCTACGCAGCCCAACCTCCGCCTGCCCGAGCAGATCTCGCACCCCTTCTTCGACATAGTCGCCCCCGGAACCGACCCGGCCGACAAGCCAGTTTGCACGGGTCCCTTCCAGTTCACGGAGTACTCTCCCAACGACAGGTTGGTCGTCTCCCGCAATGAGGCGTACTGGGGCGAGAAGGCCCGGCTCCGACAGATCACCTTCCGGTTCATTCCCGATCAGAACACCCGCCGTTTGGCGCTGGAGTCCGGAGAGGTCGACCTCATCTGGTTTCTGGCACCCCAGCAGTCCGCGGACGTCAAGGGGCGTCCGGGCCTCGAGGTCGCCCCCGCGCCCCCGGGAGCGGTAGTCGACATCTCCCTCAACTTGCATGGCAGCGAGCCCTACACGATCCTCCAGGACATTGACGTCCGTCGGGCCCTGGCCCTCAGCCTCGACGCGAAAGCCCTTGCCGAGCAGCAGTGGCAGGGCACGGCGCAGGTGGTCGGGACGGTCAGCCCTCCGGCCGTCCTCGGCCCCTCGGCCTCGCTGGTCAATCCTCTCGTCCCGGACCTCACGAGGGCCGAGCAGCTTCTCGAGGGCAAAGGGTGGAAGAAGGGCTCCGACGGCATCCGCGAAAAGGACGGCCGGAAGTTGTCGCTGGTCACCGCCGCCCAGTTCGACTTCGAGCCTGAGAGCCTCCAGCTCCTCCAGGCGCAGGCTCGCAGGGCAGGCATCGACCTCAGGATCGAGCGAGCCCCCAACGCCGCTGCCTACGCGCAGACGATCAACACCGGGGCGTTCGACGTCGATATCAACTACTTCAACCAGAACGACGCCAACCCGATTCGGATACCCGCCCAATTCTGGTACGGGAAGAACACGGCCGCCCGGGTGCAGTTCACCGGCGTGGGCGAGAAGTTCGACCGTATCGTCGATGAGGGGCTGGCCGCTCCGGATCTTGCCACGGCCCAGCGAAAATCGGCCGAGGCCAACCAGGTTCTCGTGCAGGAAGAGGCTGGAGCCATTCCCCTTACCAGCTTCCCCCAGATCTACGCCCACAAAGCCAGCGTGGCCGGCTTTGAGCCTCACCCCTCGGTGAACCACCAGTCTTGGACCAGCGTCTACCTGACGGGCTCGAGCTAGTAGCGCAGACGGGGCGGCGCCGGCGCCGAGCGTGAGTCGTTTCGTCGTCCGGCGAGTGGCCGGGCTCGTCATGGCATTGCTCGGCGTCTCAGTCCTGACCTTCGCCCTGGGCGTGGCCGCCCCCGGCGACCCGGCCGAAGTCGTGCTGTCGCGCTCGCAGGGTCAGCCTCCGACCCAGGAGCAGATCGACGACAAGCGCCGAGAGCTGGGTCTGGACCGTCCCCTGCCGGCGCAGTACTTCGACTGGCTGGATGGTGCGATGCACGGGGACCTCGGCCACTCCTGGGTGCGAGGCGTCCTGGTACGGGAGGCCATGTCGGAGCGCATTCCCCGCACCGCGGCTCTTGCTCTCGCCGCCGTCTTGCTCGCCGTTCTCATCGGGATGCCCGCCGGGGTGCTCGCCGCCACCCGGCGAAACACCCTTGTCGACCACCTCTGTCGCATCGGGGCGCTTCTGGGCGCCTCGCTGCCCAGCTACTTCATCGCCTATGTGCTCATTTTCGTTTTTGCGGTGACATTCCGCCTTTTCCCCGTCTTCGGCTTTGGCTCGGACGCCCATCTGGTTTTGCCAGCTGTTGCCCTCGCGCTTGGACCGGCCGCCGTCCTCGCCCGCCTGACCCGCTCGTCGGTGCTCGAGGTACTGGGCGAGGACTACGTGCGGACGGCCCG
>JBBDRH010000306.1:0-5180 GCA_040905645.1 Actinomycetota bacterium | reverse complement strand
CGACCTCCGACCACCGACTTCCGACCACGATCACCGACCACCGACCTCCGACTTCCGATCACCGACCTCCGAATTCTGGCTCTATTCTTCCTTTCTACTCTTCCACGACTCGGTAGAAGCGTTTTGGGCCGGCGGGGCGGGGGAGGATCACTTCGTGGAGGACTTCTGCGCCGATGATTTCCAGGCTTTGTGGCAGCTCCGAGTCGGTCCAGTTTTGCAGGTCACTCGACTCCTGGAGCTTGAAGCCTTCTCCCATCCAATGGATGAGCAGGTTCTCTTGGGCTTCGCCTTCCGGCGCAATCACGATGTCCGGCGTGAGCAGGTGCGGTGCGGCGGAGGGGATTCCGCCTGCCGTCGGCTGGTCGAGTGCAGCTATCTCAAGGTCGGACAGCTCTTTGCTCTGCCACTGGATGCTGCTGACGTAGCCTCCGTCGTTTTCACCTGAACCGTCCGTAAAGAGCACGAATTCGGTGAGGGCGTTGTCGTCGCCGGTGCTCCGTATTTCAAGGGGGCTACCGGTTTCCCGGAGGTTCCCCTCCCCTGCTTTCGCACCGTTGATAAACCACGTCATCCTTTTCGTTTCGAGGTTCAGGGTGACGGCGATCCGGACCCAGGCACCCGCCTCTACGCACACCTCGTTGTCGTCGCAATCGGCGGCGCCTATATTCAGGTACAGGTCCGCCTCACTGTCGTTTGCAAGGTTCGTCTGAAGGAGCGGCCGGCGCTCACCGCTCAGCTCCTCGGGGAAGAAGAGATCGAACAATAGGGTGTGCCGGCCGGCGGGTGCTTCGGCGCTGATGCGATAGCCCCTCTCCGGGGTGGTGCGGCCGATTCTCATGACGTTCACGGCCCGGCCTCCAATGCCGGGGATCCCGAATTCTTCGGTGCTGCCGAAGTGCGTCACGGATGCCGTGCTGCCGTAGTCTTCGTTATCCGCATCGAGGTACCCGAAACGGCCTCCGGTCGTCGGGCCGAGGGGATCCGTCCGCTCGAAGTCCCAGTGACCGATAACATCTATGATTCGCCGCCTCACCGTGAGGACCGCACGCCTGCTGCGAACCTCCCCGCAATCGTTGCTCACAATAACGTGGTAGGCCCCTGCATGACTTAAATTCAATGGACCGACGGATAACGTGGACGAGGTGGCGCCGGGGATGGGCGCGCCATTAAAGTACCACTGGTAGGAGAGCGGTGAAGAACCGCCCGCGGAGACGCTGAATGTGGCCATGGAACCGAACGGCCGAATGAGGCTGATCGGGTTCTGCAAAATGTGAGGCGCGACACAGGGCGTTTCGCAGAACACCGCCCTCCCCTCGAGTTCAACCCGCAATCCGGTCGGGAAATCGGCCCCCCAGGAACTCGACAGCGCAGTGACAACAAACTCGAGCGTATTCACGCCGGGGACAAAGCCGCTGGTGATATTGAAATTCGTCCACATGGAGAATCCGTTCGCCGGCTTCGTGTCGCCTGTGGGCACCCCGTTGAGGCGGAGCTCCGCCCGGTTGTCCGTAAGCCACCGGCCGCTGATGTTTGCCGAGACCGTACCGGCGGGAAGCGTAAAGGTCTTCTCGTAAATGTATTCACCGCTTGCGTTGGCGTTGCCGGCATCCTGGCGCGGCGCAATCCATTTGGAGTTCGCATCGTTGAGAATCCACGATCCCATCGGGTAGCCGGTGGAATTCACCACCCGGGCGTCGGGTCCGGGGAAATTCGGGTCGGCGCTCACGACCATTGCATAGTGGGGATCCACCGCGCCATCGGGAAGGACGGTCCCCGTGCCGTCCACGGCGGTGTTGAAGAGCTCGATCGGTTCAACGGAAAGCGGTGGCGCATTTACCGTGAAGGTGGTCGAACAGGTGCCGACATTTCCGGCGGCATCGACCGCCGTGATCGTGATGACATGCGTGCCGTCGCCTACCACCGTCCCGGGGGCCGGAGTCTGGGTAACAATCAGCTCATCCTCGCCACTGCAGTTGTCCCACACGCTCACCTCCCCGAGGAGGTCGGGGATCTCGGCCTCGCAGGCTTCGACGGTTTGCGGTTCCGGGCAGATCACAATCGGCGGAGTCGTGTCGCGAACGCGGATTTGCACTTTACACGAAGATTGATTTCCGGCTGCGTCGGTGACGGTGATAACGACCGTGTGCGTACCGACCGGCAATGGCGTTCCGGCAGCGGGGGTCTGGGTGATGATGAGCTCATCCTGCGGCGTGCAGTCATCCCAGACTTCGACGGCGACTTCGGGAAGAATAGCCATGCAATCCCGCCCTGCGGGAAGCGTGATGACTCCCTCCGGACACCGGATGCGCGGAGGGTGCGTATCCTCGACGGTGACACTGAATTTGCAGGAGGCCGTGTTGCCCTCACTGTCGGTGACGATAAGCACCACCGTATTCACGCCCCCGGTGAAGGAGTAGCTAAGCGTAGCCGTTCCGGTGGTTGGGGGGCCGCCGGCCGGGATGCTCCCGTTGGCGACGGCGGAGCCGTTGACCTCCCAGACATAGGTGAGCGCGTCCCCGTCGGAATCGCTCACCGGAGCAGAAATCGTTATGTTCGGGCCGGTCGGCGAGTCGCACGTAATGACGATATCTTCCGGGCACTCGATCCGGGGCGGGTCATTGGTGACTTCTCTTTGGTGGTTCCCGAAGTCGAGCCCGCTGATGCTCTGCGAGGCTCCCAGCGTTACCGTGTGGTCGCCTGAAACTGGATAGGTCTGCGCCCACCCGGGCTGCTGCACCTCGCTGATTGTGTACGTGCCGGGCGCCAGGTTCTGAAAATAGTAAAAGCCGTTGCTGTCGGTCACGGCGGTATCGCCGTTGGACAATTCGATTGTCCAGCCGGAGAGCGCAGGCTCGCCCGAATCCCACACGCCGTCGGTGTTGAAATCATTGAATTTCTGGCCGGAGAGGCTGCTCTCGGGCTGGCAGCACAGGGAGTCTTCCAGCGAGAGGCCGGCTCCCCTCACCTGCCCGGCGAGGTTCACGCCCATGGCCACCCCCATGGAGTTGATCATGCGCACCTGCAGGGTGTTCGGCCCGGTCACGAACAAGGTTTGATCCGTGACATTGATTGCGGTCGGGCTCGCTGTGTTGAAGGAGGGGTTCGGTGTGGTGCCGATCAGGGTGCCATTGAGGTAGACTTCCGCCCAGTCATCCGCGCGAAGGGAAAGGTCGAGCTCCACGTCACTCCAGTCGGGTTGAAGGCAAAAGGTCGTCTCCAGATCGTAAGGGCCGTTGAGATTGTTCTGCGCTGTCGCATAGGCGCTGATCCAGCCGCTGTCGGGCAAGGCCGGCTCCCATGCCGGATGCGGGGTGATGACGGCGGCCGGACGCGGCTCGGTGGTTCCCGCATCCGGGTCGGCCACCACCGTCCAGAAGGCATCGGGCGCTCCCACCGGGTACAGGCCGCCTGTTGTGTGATCAAATCCCGTGTTCAGGGTAACGGATTCGACCGAGCATGGGTCGCACTCGTTTGTAACCGTAAATTTGCACACTACGGAATTATCCATGCTGTCCGTGACAATGAGCTCCACCGAGTTGACGCCGACGGGAAAACTGTAGGTCAATATCGCCGTTCCGGTGGTTGGGGGGCCGCCGGCCGGGATGCTCCCGTTGGCGACGGCGGAGCCGTTGACCTCCCAGACATAGGTGAGCGCGTCCCCGTCGGAATCGCTCACCGGAGCAGAAATCGTTATGTTCGGGCCGGTCGGCGAGTCGCACGTAATGACGATATCTTCCGGGCACTCGATCCGGGGCGGGTCATTGGTGACTTCTCTTTGGTGGTTCCCGAAGTCGAGCCCGCTGATGCTCTGCGAGGCTCCCAGCGTTACCGTGTGGTCGCCTGAAACTGGATAGGTCTGCGCCCACCCGGGCTGCTGCACCTCGCTGATTGTGTACGTGCCGGGCGCCAGGTTCTGAAAATAGTAAAAGCCGTTGCTGTCGGTCACGGCGGTATCGCCGTTGGACAATTCGATTGTCCAGCCGGAGAGCGCAGGCTCGCCCGAATCCCACACGCCGTCGGTGTTGAAATCATTGAATTTCTGGCCGGAGAGGCTGCTCTCGGGCTGGCAGCACAGGGAGTCTTCCAGCGAGAGGCCGGCTCCCCTCACCTGCCCGGCGAGGTTCACGCCCATGGCCACCCCCATGGAGTTGATCATGCGCACCTGCAGGGTGTTCGGCCCGGTCACGAACAAGGTTTGATCCGTGACATTGATTGCGGTCGGGCTCGCTGTGTTGAAGGAGGGGTTCGGTGTGGTGCCGATCAGGGTGCCATTGAGGTAGACTTCCGCCCAGTCATCCGCGCGAAGGGAAAGGTCGAGCTCCACGTCACTCCAGTCGGGTTGAAGGCAAAAGGTCGTCTCCAGATCGTAAGGGCCGTTGAGATTGTTCTGCGCTGTCGCATAGGCGCTGATCCAGCCGCTGTCGGGCAAGGCCGGCTCCCATGCCGGATGCGGGGTGATGACGGCGGCCGGACGCGGCTCGGTGGTTCCCGCATCCGGGTCGGCCACCACCGTCCAGAAGGCATCGGGCGCTCCCACCGGGTACAGGCCGCCTGTTGTGTGATCAAATCCCGTGTTTATCGAGACCGACTCCACCTCGCAATCCGTGGGGGCATCGCAACCAAACTCAATTTCCGAATCGGGAGCTATCGTTTGGACGGGACTGGCCGCGGTCGTCACATTGTTTACGGTCAGTGTATAGGTAACCCCGGTCGAAATCGGCCAGGCAAATACGACGACTTCATTCGGTTGCGATCCCATCACGACCATGTCGACCGTTATCCCCTGATCGATCGAATAGTTGGCGTCGTCCGTAGCCGTCGCCGGATCGACCGGCTCGCTGAACGTAACGGTGAGGTTATCCCCCTCACACGGCCATTCAGCCGAGACTACCGTCAATGATTGAGCCTGCGCGGCGCCCATAGCAACCGCGGAGTAGACAAGAAACAGAAGGAACACAGTGTAGTAGCGCATATTCAAATTGATTTGGAGTGAAGACTCAATCATTGCTCAAGCATGGGGAAAACGAGTTTGCGTTTACTGTCAAAAGCTATTCATCCTTTGGTGTCAACCCTTATTTCCCCTAGAGAAAAACCCTAAGCTCCCCTAGCAAAAACACGCAGTTCCGTAGCCCGCTTCGTGAGAAGCGGAATCGGAGCGCAGCGACTGTAGCCCGCTTCGT
>JBBDRH010000305.1:0-5223 GCA_040905645.1 Actinomycetota bacterium | reverse complement strand
CCACCGTTCAAGGACTCGACCAATCGCGCCATCTCAGCCTCCGACACCGATGACGCGTGTCCTTTGACCGCGACTCCCAGCGCGGCAAACTTCTCGACGGTCTCCTTCGAGGAGAGGCCGAGCCGCTTGGCCACTTCGTGAACTCTGATGCTAGACATTCTCAACTCCAAGATATCCCACGCACTGCCTTCTGAGGGCCGCCGATTGATCGGGCGATATCGCAATCTTCAGAGTCCGGGCCAAACTTCCCCTGTCCAGAGCAAGATCGAGGCAGACCGTCGACCTGCACACGTATCCACCCCTGCCCGGCAAGGTCCCGATCACGTCGAGAACGACAATGCCGGGAGCTGTTCTTGCGAAGCGGACCAACTCATCCTTGCGACGACGAACCCGGCAGGCGCAGCAACTTCGTTCGGCTACGGCCTTTCGAATCCCCTCTCGACTGAGTGGGGACCCTTCGCCCAAACCTCGTCGCTTCACTATAGTGCCGGCTACCGTCCCGCGGCCGCAGAACCCCCCTGTGCGGCTGCCTTCGCCGCCTCCTCCTGCGCTGCCTGAGTCTCGCTCTTGATGTCGATACGCCAGCCGGTCAGACGAGCGGCGAGCCTTGCGTTCTGACCCTCCTTGCCGATCGCCAGGGAGAGCTGAAAGTCGGGAACAGTAACCTCCGCGGTCTGCGTCTCCGGGTCGATGTGCACCTCCTTGACCTTCGCAGGAGACAAGGCGTTGGCGACGAACTGGCCGATGTCGTCCGACCAGGTGATGATGTCGACTTTTTCCCCGCGCAGCTCGTTCACGACCATGCGCACCCGCGAGCCTCTCGGGCCCACGCACGCCCCGGTGGGGTCGACGTTCTTCTCGTTGGACGAGACCGCGATCTTCGATCTATGCCCCGGCTCCCGGGCGACCTGCTTGATCTCGACGATGCCGTCGAGGATCTCCGGGACCTCCAGCTCGAACAGCTTGCGGATCAGGTTGGGGTGGGTGCGTGAACAGACGATCTGCGGGCCCTTGGGCGAGCGCCGCACCTCGACGATGTAGGCCTTGACCCGCGAGCCGTGGTCGTAGCGCTCGCCCGGCACCTGCTCCGCCTGAGGCAGAAGGGCCTCCACGCCCTTGCCCAGATCGAGCAGGACGTAGCGAGGATCGGCCTGCTGGACGATCGCGGTGACGATGTCGCCCTCACGCCCCGAGTACTCACCGTAGGTGACCTCGCGCTCGGCTTCCCGGATGCGCTGAAGGATCACCTGTTTGGCGGTCTGGGCCGCGATCCGGCCGAAGTCCGGAGGCGTTGCCTCCCACTCCTTGACCACCCGGAACTCTCCGGTGCCCTCGACCTCCTCGACCTCCTGCGCATAGACCCTCACGTCGCCCGTTCTGCGATCTATCTCCACGCGGGCCTCGGGAGCGGCAGCCTCGGGGGAGCGCTTGTATGCAGCAGCCAAAGCCTGTTCGAGAGCCACAACCACGCTCTCGTACGAGATGCCTTTCTCGCGCTCAACCAGCCGTAAAGCATCCATATCAATAGGGTTCATTTCTTTCCTCCACGTTGCTTTGACCCCGCTGCCTTAGCCTCGTCCTCTATCTGCGCCCGCTTGAACTCCGCATCCCAGTCCACCAGCAGGTTTGCCCTCTTCACTTCCGAGTAGCGGATCTCGACCGCTTCGCCTTTGGGCAGGTTCAGGACGAACGAATCGTTTCCCGCAGACTCGATAACACCTTCAAACTTCCTGCGCCCCCGCACCGGCTCAACGGTGCGGACGACCGCCTCTCTCCCCGTGAACCTCACGTAGTCGGCCGGCTTCACCAGAGGCCGCTCCAGCCCTGCCGACGACACTTCGAGCGTGTAGCTGCCCCCCTGGACCACGTCGTGAGCATCCAGCTCGTCGGAGACTCGCTGCGAGACCTGGGTAAGCAAATCCATGTCGACGCCCCCGTCGATCCGGTCGATGATCAGAGCGAGGATTCGCTGCCTGCCGGCAGAGAACTTGACGTCGACGAGCTCGACATTCTCCTGGTCGGCGACCGCTTGGCAGATGGCGCGAACCGCTGGGCTTACCTCAAGCGGAGCCAAAGCCACCTCCTCTAGGGCATACGCCCTAGCTCAATTAAGACAAAAAAAGTGGGCCGACAGGACCCACAATCTCAGCGAAAAATCGATTCCGGCCGCCCGCCCGTAACAAGCGAAGCACCTTGAAACACCTTTATAAGAGTATAGGGCGACACCAAAATTGCGGCAACAGGTTCAGGCGCCGAACATGCGAGGCTCAGGCAGGAATGGTCACCGTTAGAAGCTGAGGATGCTCCTGTTCCTCCGGGACAGGCTCACCGTCGTCCACCAAAGCCGCAACGTGAAGGGCGATCGCCTCCCGAGCCCTCTCGAGACACTCTTCCACCGACTCGCCTTGTGTTATGCAGCCGGGCAAAGCTGGAACAAGAACGGTGGTATCCCCCAAGCTCCGAGTCGGGATCCAAAAACAATGGTGTACGTACGAGTCAATCTGCCTCCAGCCAGTCTCTAAAGCAACTCTCTCAACTCCTCCACTGTAAGGCCTGCTTGCTCAAGAATCGAGGCGAGAGTCTTTTGTTTCAACGTCTCTCCGGCATGGATGGGAATTGTCACCCGAACCGGCCTTCTCCGGGTGTCTAAGGTGGACGTGCGGTCCAGCTTGGCGGGTCACCTGCCAACCGGCGCTTTTGAGGGCCCCAATCGCTTCGGATCCCGTAATCCGTGGGGCCCTCGGCGTCATGGGAGGAGATCCGGTTCGTCTACGGTCTTGTTTAAAGCCGCCAACTCCGTCCAGAGTCCCTCATTGCCTGGGTGAAACCCTTCAGGAAAGTCGGGCTCCGCAAATCATCGAAAGGATCCAACCCCCCAGCCGCGATCGCCGTGAGGGCGGTGGGTTTGGCATTCTCCCAAGCTCGGACGTTGAATCCGAACCGCTCGGCGAGGGTCTCTAAGTCGGCCCAAGTGAGGTCTTGGGCGGTCTTGATACCTGACCGATACCCCCGCTCAAACTCCTCTCGGGCCTCAATAGCGAAGCGCGCTTTAACCTCAGCTAGAGCCTCTGCGATGTCCCCGGGAAGTGAAAGTGAATCAGGGGGTCTAGTCTTGGCTGATTCGACCCACCGACGAAGAGCTTCTTGAACAACGTGGGAAGGGTTCCGAGTATCGCCGACAGCTCTGGCTTCTGCCAGAGAAAAAGGGACTCACCAAGACCATAAAGGGACGTGTGCAGACCCCGAAAGGCCAAGACACTGACCGTTCTCAACGGCGAACTTGTCGTGCTGCGACGGGCCACCGAGGCCGACTTGCCCCGCCTGCTGGAGATCATGGCCGCCCCCGAGGTCGCTCGGCGCTGGGGAGTCTACGACCGCGATCGCCTTCGAACGGAGATCCTCGGTGACGAGGAGGTGGGCTTCGCAGTCGAGTTCGAGGGCGTCACCGTCGGCCTGATCCAGTATGGGGAAGAGCTCGAGCCGGACTACCGACATGCTTCGATAGACATCTTCATCGATCCCAATTGGCACGGGCGCGGACTCGGGACCGATGCCGTCCGGACGCTGGCCCGGCATCTCGTCTCCGGCCGGGGACACCATCGGCTGATCATCGATCCGGCGGCCGACAACGCTGCTGCGATCGCCTGCTATAAGAAGGTGGGTTTCGAACCGGTGGGAATCATGCGGAACTACGAACGAGGCCCGGATGGCACCTGGCACGACAGCCTGCTGATGGACCTTTTGGCGGAGGATCTCGGGTAGGGCGCCGGCCTCAAACTGCCCCGCGTTTGGAGCCCCGCGCCGGGGAACAAAATCATCCGACAGGATGGCTTTTCGCGGTCTGTATCCGTTAGCCTACGCAAGCGATTTTGTAACCAGGAGGTAATAGTGGCGGAAGACCGGCAGCTGACGGTTGGCGTCCCAACCGAAACTTTCCCGGATGAGTCCAGGGTTGCCCTGGTTCCGGCTGTGGTGCCTGTCTTGACAAAGGCAGGGTTCAAGACGATTGTCCAGTCCGGTGCAGGGGAGGCGGCCGGACTCCTTGATCCCGTATTCACGGACAAGGGCGCAACCATCGGGACCCGCAAAGAAGTGTTCGCTCAGGCCGACATCATCCTGCAGGTGCGAGTGGCTTCGGCCAATCCCAAGGAGGGGCGCGCCGATCTTGACCTGATCCGGCCCGGCCAGGTGATCATCGGGTTCACCGATGCGCTGACCAACGCCGAGGGCGTGGCGGAGATGGCCAAAAAGAACGCAGCGGTGTTTTCCACCGAACTGATGCCCCGAATCACCCGAGCTCAGAGCATGGACGTCCTGTCCTCCCAGGCGACAATCGGAGGCTACAAAGCAGTGCTGATAGGAGCGATGTCGCTGCCCAAGATGTTCCCGATGCTCACCACCGCGGCGGGTACTTTGCGGCCGGCCAAGGTCTTTGTAATCGGGGCCGGAGTCGCCGGTTTGCAGGCGATTGCTACCGCCAAGCGGTTGGGGGCGGTCGTGGAGGCATACGACGTCCGCGCGGCCGTCAAGGAGCAGGTCCAAAGTGTGGGAGCGAAGTTCATCGAGATGGAGCTCGAGTCATCGGAAGCCGAGGACAAAGGCGGCTACGCCAAGGAGATGGGCGAGGACTTCCTGCGCAAGCAGCGTGAGCTGATGACCAGAGTGGTCGCCGCCACCGACGTGGTGGTCACCACCGCAGCGATCCCGGGCAAGAAATCTCCCATCCTCGTCACCGAGGACATGGTGAAGGCCATGCAGCCGGGCTCGGTCATCGTCGACCTGGCCGCCGAGCGAGGCGGCAACTGCGAGCTCACCGAAGCCGACAAGACCGTGGTCAAGCACGGGGTCACGATCCACGGCCCCACCAACCTCCCGGCTACCGTGCCCTTTCACGCGAGCGCGATGTATGCCAAGAACCTGGTGACCTTCCTGACCCATCTGGCGCCCAAGGGTGAGCTCAAGTGGGATATGGAGGACCAGATCACCAAAGAAACCCTGCTGACCAAGGACGGAGAGGTTGTGCTCCCCAGGCTCAGGGAGGCCCTCGGCCTCGGCCCCGCGCCGGCTGCTCCTGCCGCTGAGGCGGCTTCTGCACCTGCCGAAACCGTCTCGTCCGGCACCTCAACCAACCCCGGTTCGTAGTCCTAGCTGCCCAGAGGAGGAACAAATTTGCAAGACACCCTGATCAACGGCCTTTACGTTTTCGTGCTGGCCGGATTCCTC
>JBBDRH010000304.1:0-5283 GCA_040905645.1 Actinomycetota bacterium | reverse complement strand
CGGGGCGCCTGGACGCTCTCGGTGCCCACCCTATTTCTCAGACGCTGCACTAGTGCCTAATGAGGCATTACGTCCCCGGCTTCACCAGGTAGAGGCGCCACTCGCCGGGGACTCCTTTGAGATCGTGGCTGCCGGAATCTTCAAACTCAATTCCCGACCCCGCCACCAGATCCTTGACCGTCGAGGACACCAGCACCTCGCTCGGACCCGCCAGCGCCGCCACCCTGGCGGCAATGTGGACGGCGATGCCTCCGACGTCGTTGTCCAGGATCTCGACCTCGCCGGTGTGCAGCCCGGCTCGCAGCTCCAGGCCGATCCCTCTCACTGCCTCCAGGATCGCTTTGGCGCACAGGACGGCCCGGCCGGGCCCATCGAACGTCGCCAGGAATCCGTCGCCAGTGGTCTTGACCTCCCGTCCCCGAAAACGATCCAGAAGCCGGCGCACCACCGCGTGATGCTGGCCCAGCAGATCTCCCCAGCGAGAATCGCCCAGCGCCGCGGCTTTTTGGGTCGATCCCACTATGTCGGTGAACAGGCAGGTGGAAAGGACCCGGTCGAACACCGCGCTCGGACGGGTGCCGGTCAGGAACTCTTCGACCTCGTCGTAGATCGCCTCCGCATCGCCGGCGAAGGGCAGGTGATCGACACCCGGCAGCTCGACGTACCGGGCTCCCTCGATGTGCTCGGCCATCCACCGGGCTCCCCGATAGTTGGCAACCCGGTCACCCTTGCGGTGGATGACCAGCGTCGGAATGTGGATGGCGGGCAGCACATTGCGCACGTCGATGTCGGAGAACATCTTGACCAGCTGCCTCATCGCCGAAGGGCTTACCGAATTCCTCTCGAATCCCGTCCACCACCTACCGAACGCTTCGTCGTCGGCCAGCGTCGGAGCGAAGACGTCGAGCGCGACTCCCGCACCCCAGTACTGGTCGACATACTCGAGATTCATCTCGATCGCCTCGGGGTAGGGTGCCCACGGGTAGTCCTCGGTTGCGATTGAGCGAGCCATTGCGCCGTAGAGCGCGAGGTGGCTGACTCGCTCCGGGTAGGTGGCTGCGAAAAGGAGGCTCATCGCACAGCCCTCCGATATCCCAAACAAAGCGGCCTTCTCGGACCCCACCGCATCCATGACCGCCCGGACGTCGTCCATTCTCGTTTCGAGGTCCGGCTGGTCCGCGACCCGATCGGAAAGTCCCGTTCCCCGCTTGTCGAACATGATCAGACGGGAGAACGAGGACAGCCTTTTGAAGCCCCTTTCGAAAAGTGGGTGGGTCCACATGTAGTCGAGGTGGGAAACCCACCCATTCACGAGCACCAGGTCCATGGGGCCGGCCCCCACGGACTGATAGGCGATGGAGACGCCGCCGCTTTGAGCGTAGTGCACATCCATAAGCGGAGTTCAGACTCCCGTCGGGCTTGACTGATTGACAGCACTCATCCTAGACACTCTCCTCGGCGAGGTCCGGGATTGGTGCGTGCAACGAGCCGCGGCTAGCGCGAGTCCGCGAGCCTTTTCGCCAGGACCTCGAGCATCGCTATCGCCATCTTCGGCTCCGAGTCCAGAAGCGTGCGGAATTCGGACCGGCCTATCGCGATCAGCCGGGCGGGGGTCTTCGCGCGCACTCGGGCGGTCCGGGTAGTGGCGGTGAGCAGAGCCAGTTCGCCGAAGAACTGACCGGGGCCGAGCTCAATGTTCTTTCCGGAGCGCTCCACCACCACCGTTCCCTCCTCGATGACGAAAAGGCCGGATCCCTCCATCTTGGGCTGGACCAACACCTGGCCGGGCGCCGCCTCGAGCTCGCCGGACATGTCGAGAATGGTTCGGAGGGAGGCCTTGGAAAAGCCCTCGAACAAAGGAATGGACTTCAGCGTCTGAAGGCGCTGGTCAATCGTCGGCCGATCCATAGGCCCTTTATATCAAAGGGTTGCAGATAGACTTCAACGGCCCGTCTACCGAAGGACCCATGGACGAAGAGCTTCACGATCTGGCTCAGATGCTCCAGAGCATCACCCTGTTCGCCGACCTTTCCCACGCGGAGCTGGAGGCCGCCGCTCACACCTTCGGCGAGGAGTGGTTCGGCGAGGGACAGCGGGTTCTGAGGCAGGGATTTACCGGCACCGGCTTTTATGTGATAGCCGCCGGCGAAGCTGCGGTTCGGCTGAACGGCAAGGACATTGCCACCCTGGGGCGTGGCGACTTCTTTGGGGAGATCTCGATCCTCCTGGGTGAGCCCCCCACCGCCGATGTCGTGTCGCTGGGAGCGCTGCGCTGCCTGGTCCTCCCGGGGCCGGCTCTGAAGGACTTTCTCGAATCCCACCCCAAGGTGATGTACCGCCTGCTGCAGGCGGTGGCGATGCGGCTGCGCAACACCCTTCTGTGGGAGAGTTGAGGCCGTTCCCTCCGGGGCGCTACCCGCTGGTGGTGGTGGGAAGCGGCCCGGGCGGACTACAGACCAGCTACTGCCTAAGCCGCCTGGGCGTGACCCACGCGGTGATATCCGCCGATCCGGTGCCGGGGGGGATGTTCCAGCGTTTCCCCATCTTCCAGCGCTTGATCTCCTGGACCAAACCCTACGCCCCTGCGGAGCGGGGATCCCGGGCGTACGAGTGGTATGACTGGAACAGCCTTCTGGGCGAGGAGAAGGACCATCGCGCCCTGGTCGCCGGGTGTATGGACGGGAGCGTCTACTTTCCCTCCCGCTCCGAGATGCATGAGGGCCTCAACCTGTTCGCGGAGCGTGCCGGAATCCAGGTGCGCTACGGGTGCGTATGGGAGAGCACCCGTCACGAGGAGGGCCAGTTCACGCTCGGCACCTCCGACGGCGAATACATCTGCGAGACCGTCGTCTTCGCAATCGGGACCACTACGCCCTGGAAGCCGAAGGTCCCGGGGCTCGAGGATGTGCCCCACTATGCCGAGATCAAGCCCCTGGATGCTTACCGCAACAAGGAGGTCTTCATCGTCGGCAAACGCAACTCGGGCTTCGAGCTGGCGGATGCGATGCTGCCGGTGGCCCGCCGGATCATCCTGGCATCGCCCACCCGGGCGCGGATCTCCGTGGTGGAGCACGCCGCCGTCGGCGCGAGAGCACGTTACCTGCAACCGTACGAGGATCACGTCTTCGGGGGCGGCAACGTTCTGCTCGACGTTGCCATCGACCGTGTGGAGAGGCTCGCTTCTTCGGGCTACCGGGTGAGCGCCTCCCAAACCTCCGGTTCCCGGAAACTGGCTTTGGAGGTCGACGAGGTAATTGCCGCCACCGGATTCACCACCCCGCTGCAGGATCTACCCAAGCTGGGCGTGGCGATCTTCAGCGAGGGTAGGCTGCCCGCCCTCACCCGGTTCTGGGAGAGCGTCTCGGTGCCGGGCGTGTACTTCGCCGGCTCCACGACCCAGGCGGCAACAGGCCTCAACAAGTACGGGATTCCCTCCAACTCCGCGGCCGTCCAGGGGTTTCGCTATAACGCCCGGGTGCTGGCGCAGCACATCGCCGAGAAGCGCTTCGGAATCAAGCGGATCCATACCGGCATCGGCCCCTCCGGACTGGTTGCACACCTGCTGGCGGAAGCTACCCGCGCCCCCGAGCTGTGGAACCAGCGCTCCTACCTGGCAAGCGTTGTTGATCTGAGCGAAAGCGGCATGTCGAACGGGGGCATCGTGCCGCTGGCTCACTTCGTCGACACTGCCGGTCCCGACGCGGTGGCGGTCGCAGTCGAAACCGATTTGACCGGGGACATCCACCCCGCGATCTATCTGAGACGTTCCGGTCGGGTCGAGGAGCACATGCTTGGATCCGACCCGCTGCACTCCTTCGAAACCATAGACCACCAGAGACAGCTGGAGGCCCTCCTCAAGCCCTACCTCGGATAATTAGCCTCCGTCGCCGGCGTCGGCCAGCTCATCCAATCGCTGCTTGATCAAAGGGTCGGAGACGAGCGTCTTTGCCGCGCCGAGCGTCGACTTCGCGTCGGGCTCCCGACCAAGGCTTCGGTAGCCAAGAGCCAGGTTCACGTAGTACTTGGGCTCGAACGGGTTCAGCTGGACCGCCAGATGCAGGCGCTCAATCGCGTCCTCGTAGTTTCCCAGGGTGAGCCGAGAGGTTCCGAGAAGGTAGTGGGCCTCGGCGGACTGATCGTCCATTTGAAGCGCCGTGGAGGCGTCGGTCTCGGCGCTGGCGCCGTCGCCGAGAGTGAGAAAGATCTGGGACCTCGCCCGGTAAATGCTCGCAGCTTCGGGGTCCAGCTCCACCGCGGTGTCGATGGCCGTGGTGAGCTCGTCGATGTCGGGGGACGGTAGGAACTCGGCGCCGGTTGATCCGCTTGTCGATGCCTCGACCTTGTCCATGAGCCTTCGGGCAAGCAGCGCGTGGCCTTCGGCGAAATTGGGGTGCTCGGCGATGACCGAGCGAATCAGATCGAGAGCCCGAATGTCGTCGGCCACCTGCTCGGCCAGGAGGTAGCGCGTCACCGGGTCGGGGCTGGTGGTGATCTTTGCTTCGAGATAGTCGAGGAGCGAAAAACCGTCAGGTGGGACGAGCTGGGCCTCCACGTCCACAGTGCTGCCGTCCATCTTCTTCACCTTCATGTCGTGGACGGGGGTGTCGGCGTCACGAAACGCAACCAGGAGCTGCTCATGATTGGAGACATCCATACCGTCGATCCACGAGATCACGTCTCCCGCCTGCAGGCCCGTGGCGCTGGCTGGCGTGTCCGGGAGAACCTCCAGAACCAGGGCTCCACCCGACTCCTGGCCACGCTTGAGAAACAATCCCCAGCTGGGCTCGTTGGTCAAGATGACGGCGCCGAAAAGAAGTTGTGCCGGGGGATCGGGAGCTTCGGGGGCAGGGAACGCATCGGCGTCGATCTCAGCGACCGGCTCATCCTCCCGGCCCATCATGCGCTTGAGAGCTCGTGGCGGGGCACATGCCCCCGCCAGGAGTGCGACGGCCAGGCACAGAACGACAAGTCTCCTCACGCAACCATTATGGACCCGAACCGAGGAGCCGGCGTCCCCAGGAGCTCTAGTGCCATATCAGCCAACCTCCGGGGCGTTTGGCGGCGGGAGGCGACTCGGCCTACGCTCCCTTCGGTCGCTGCGGACCGGAGAAGGCAAGGCTTGGATTCGCTGCGCTCAACCGAGTGCTTCGTTCTCGGTCGCCACGGCCTCCGCTCCCTTCGGTCGCTGCGGACCGGAAAAGGCAAAGGCTTGGATATTCGGGCTTCCTGTGGCCTCGCCTGACGCCACCTCCCGCGCCCCAAACCTCGCAAACGTTGGCTGAC
>JBBDRH010000303.1:0-5333 GCA_040905645.1 Actinomycetota bacterium | reverse complement strand
TGATCGCGTGGCTGCGCTATGCCTGCGCACGCGCACCCTGTTCGAGCAGATGGCCGCCGATCCCGCCGCGAAGCTGGGAACCGATGCCACGATCCCGCTGCCGGCCTGGACGGGCCCCGACAGGGCTATCCCGCCACCGCTTGACGAGCCGTCGGTACGTGCCCAGTTCGCCGGCATACGACCACGCTCTCACGATGCCTTTCCACCGGCCGGCTTCGAGACACTGAGCACCTTCGCACTCATGAAGCACCTCGTACGCCTGGAGACTACTTTCCCCTGGGCCGGACCGGAAACCGGCGGCCCCACCGTTTGGGTGCTGCAGCCGTGGCTCGGATACGCCCACGACGCGGCGCTGGAGCTCGTCAAGTCGGCGCATGAATTCTCTCCCGGCCTGCGCTCGCATCTCGTGCTAACCGACCCGCGGCCCGAGAGTCCACCTTCGGACGCCGAACCCGCCGTCGTGCCGGCGTGCTTCGAGACAGTCACCTTGCTCGACGACCTGGACCTCGAGCACGCCGGCGAGCTGCTCGCTAAGATCCTCCCGTCGGCAGACATCGTGCTCAACGCAGATTCGGCTCTGGGCTACGACGTCTGGCCTACGCTCGCCCCGTCCCGAACGGCGGTCTGGGCCGGCCTGTTCAACCAGGACTCCCCGATCCTGAAGGGGTTGCCCGGGCTCAATCTCGACTCGCTCGTCGACGTCTGCCTCGTGCCATCCGACGACGTCCGCCCTCGGCTGACGGCTTTGGACGTGGCGGCCGACAAGGTAGCCGTTGCGAACAGTGATGGAGGCGGCAAGGTCCTGATCGAAGCGGTCCGGTCAGCGCGTGACAGGTGGGTGCGGGTTTGACCGGGCTGCCTCCCACCGCGCAGTTGCTGGTAGCGGACGATGGCGCTCGCAATCTCGAGAAGGCTCAGGCGGTCCTATTCATGCTCGGAGGCTACGACGGGTCGGGCAACTATGGCGACATCGCGCAATTTCTCGCCGCGCTGGCGCTTGTCCGCAGCGCCGACGAGCGCCTGGTCGCCGTGCCCGTCATCGAGCGAGAGCACATGCCCAAGCATGCCCAGCTATTGGGCGGGCAACCGGGACTCGACGGCGCAGTCTTGGCCCAGTTCGATCCCGGATTGGAGGTATTGCCTACTGGGCTGCGCCCGCTGGCGCTTCCGTCCGGTACTGCGGCCGCCGGCGCGTATCTCTACGGTGGCGGCTTCCTGAATCCCAGTTGGGGGGACCGCAAACTCGCCCACCTTCATGCGATGCAGCGCGCAGTTGGAGCCGCCGGACTGGAACTCTCTGTTCTTCTCGGTTCGGGCTTGCAAGTCGATTCCGATTGGGTTTCGCGCCTCGCGCCGGCGGATGCCGGGTTGCTCGCCGGCTTCAAATCGCTCGGGGTACGCGACCTGGGATCGATGGCCGCAGTCGCGGAACTCCTCCGAGATGGCCGCCGCGCGCCTGAGGCGCCGCTCACAGGTGACGACGCCGTAGGGTTCCTCGCGCAATACGTCGCCGGGCCCCCGCCTTTCTCGACCGAATGGCCACCTACGGCCGGCTTTCGAATCAACGTGCACCTCAACGACCACGAATGGGTTACCGACGATCCCGAGGGTTTGATGGTGTTCGTCGCAACCTTCCTCGAGGAGCTCGCACAAGTCGCCCGACAACCAATCGTGGTGCAGCCGATCATGGGATACGAAGACCCCCGGATCAGCGAGCGTCCGGGGATCGATAGATTCGCCGCGCTCTGCCGCCAGAAGGGCCTCGGGATCGAGGAGGCGATCCTTTTGCGGCCCGCCTCTATGAATGCGTGCGTCCCGGTGCTGCGCCAAGCGGCTCTCACCGTGAGCTGTTCGTACCACATCGCGCTCACTTCGCTGCTTCTCGGGGTCCCCACCGCCATCGTTGTGGGCAACCCTTACTACCGCCAGAAAGCCGCAGGGCTTCAAAGCGATTTTTCGCTACCCGACACTCTGCTGTTGGAACCCCGGAGCAGCCCGGGCGCTGCTGCAAGGCGGGCATTCGACGATTTGAGTGACGCGGAAGGGCGTGCTGCTCTGGATGCTGCGCAACACGCGGGCGCCCTGCGTGTCGTCGCGCGTCGGCAGGAAACTGAGGAGCACCTGGCTCAATTGCTCTCCGAAGCGGTCGAGGCCGGGATCGGCCCAGGTATCGAAACACTTCAGCGACGGCTGCAGCGGGGTTCAGTGGCCGCCGCCGAGCTGATGCACGAGCTTGCAATCCTACGGGTGGAACGTCAGGCCCTTGTGCGCGTCGCCGAAGACCAGCGCGCCCGATTGGCCCAGCTCGAACAAGCCCTCATCGAGCAGCGGACCACGGTGGCCAGGCATTCTGCCCCCGCACCGCCTGAAACACAACTTGCTGCTCTCGAGCGGCACATCCGCGTCGTCGAAGGAGAGCTCGAGGAGCGCACCCGGGCGCTCGGCCTCGTGCTCAGCTCGCTCTCGTGGAAGCTGACGAGGCCTTTGCGCACCCTCAAATCGGTACTTCGGCGCCGGACCTAGCTAGCACGCCACAGGGCCGACGAGCCTCAACGGGGTCATCGCTTGCAAGAGCTCAGCATCAGCGCAGCGCTCTCCCCCGAAGTTATTGGACGGCATCCTTGTAAACCTGCCTCAAGAGCTCCAACATCCGCCGCTGCGAGAACTCCGCATTCACCCGTTCAGCCGCCGCGTCTCCCAGGTCCGCCCGCAGGGACGCGTCGGCGAGCAGCTCGCGCATCGCCTTGGCAAGCTCGGCCGGGTTGCCCGGATCGACCACCAAACCGGTAACCCGGTGTTGGTTGATCCAGGAGGTTGCCGTTCCGACCTCGGTTGATATCGCCGGGGTGGCGCACGCCATCGCCTCAAGCATCGAGATCCCGTAGCTCTCCGCCCTATTGGTAGAGGGAAGGACGAACACGTCGGCGGCATGATAGTAGGCACTTCGTTCAGAGTCGGGCACCCGGCCGGGCAGCAGGATCTTCTTGCCCAATCCCATCGAGTCCACCAGATCTTGAGTGAGCTGACGCTTGGGGCCGTCCCCCACTATCAGGCAGGTTGCGTCGACCTCGGCCATGGCCCGGACCAGGATGTCGAGGCCCTTGTAGTGCACATGGCGCCCCAGGAACAGTACGAGAGGACCCGGGTGGCGATGCCTGATCTCATCCGCCTGACCGGGCCTGGTGTCCCACCCCAGGGTGTCTATCCCGTAAGGCACCACCTCGACCTTGGTGCGATGAGGCGCAAGCACCGGGGCGGACTCGGCGAGCCGGGTCGAGCCGACCACAATGGTGTGCGCCCGCTTGAAGAACCGCTGCTGGAGCGGCGCAAACGCCTTGGCCAGACGGGGCCTTCCGATGATGTCGGCGTGGTAGGAGGCCACCACCGGCGGCGTGTCGGTGGACAGGACACAGATCTCTCCGAACGGGTTGGGCATGTGGGCGTGCATCAGATCGACCTGAACCTGTTTGAGATGCCGGCGCCACGATGGCATGATCGGAGTCGATGCCGGCCGCAGGTACTCCGCCACCCTGATGACCTCCACCCCGTCCAGGTTCTCCCTAACCGTGCGTCGGGTGCGGGAAGAGGTCAGGACCGTGAATTCCACCCCTTGCATATTGTTCACGATCTGATGGATGTGGCCTTCCACACCGCCGACGGTCGGAGGAAAGTAGTCTTTGAACGATTGCAGCACGTGCACAGTTGATCCACTCTACAAGCGGAGTCCTGATGGGCATGCGGCGGAGCAGGTGCGGAGTCGAAGGCTCGGCGCATCGGAGAGCAACAATATCGACCTGCACCACAAAGATTTGGGATAGCGGGATTTCGGTAGTCCTAGCGGCCCGGGTTGTCGGATGGCAACTCGGGAGCCCTGCGATCTCCCAGGCCGAGGCTCACCAGGAAAAACAGCACATCTCCCAGGGTCGTAACTATCCGGAACACCGCACTGACCACCAGCGCGTGGGAGGTCCCGAGCCGGCTGCCGAGAGTTGCTACGATCACCGCCTCCCTGACCCCGATACCCCCCGGCGCTCCGGGGGTTGCGTAACCGGCCATCCAGGATAGGGCGTAGGTCGAGACCGCGATCGGAAGAGAGATCTGCACGTCCTGAGCCGTGGACCGGACGGCAAACGCGAAGATCAGCCCAGCCAGGAGCAGGAACGCCGCGTGGAGGGTGACAGCCCTGAGAAGTTTCGCCGGGTGCAGGGAGGGCATCCGGGGGAGCCTCTTGTCCAGAAATCCGAAGTAGACGATCGCAGCCGCTCCGAGAAGGCAGGCCGCCAGGATCAGCGTTATCCACAGCCGGTTGCCGGCTACCGAAAAGCCGTAGTGCGCCAGCGCGGGTATCGACACCACAACGCCAGCGGTCAACAGAGATCCGGCTTCGAGCACGGTTGCCGTGCCCAACGCTCCGTGCCCCGCCAGGCTCCGACTCATGAAATGCCGGCCTGCGAGGTGGAACACGTTTCCCGGGACGTACTTCAGGATCTGAGTTCGACCGAAAATTCGATAGGCCTCCCGGCGTTCCACCGTCGCGCCCAGGCTCCCGAGAAGGCTCAGCCAGCTGTCCGCCAGCAGCACCTGCAAGGCCCCGTAGGCGGCTGCGCCGGCCACGACGACCCGAGCCAGCACGCCCCACGGGACCAGGTCCCTGGTGGAGATGGCGCTTTCCCGAATCCGGGAGACGAGGTACACTCCGGCAATCAGCAGGACCACCGCCCCGATCGATTTGAGGATCCAGCTCCTGCGGGCCGGTCCCGGGGCCGCTCCGCCGTTCAGGTTGTCGAAGTGTTCACGCAGCGGGAGCTCGTGCAACCACGAAGGTCCAGGGCAGGGGCTGCACGACTTTCTCCACCGTGAGGAACCTCTCGACCAGCCGGACGAACCCCCGGCGGCTGAAGTGGTTCAGGTGCCCCGGTGTGTTCCCCCACTCGGAGAGGTAGCGGCCCCTGGCGATGTTGCCGGCGCGCCACAGCGGCTCGAGCGGCACCGACAGGACGACCCGGCCCCTGCCGATCCGTGCGATCTCCGCCAGGGCGGCGGCGGGGTCGGGGATGTGCTCGAGAACCTCGACGGCGACGGCAAGGTCTACCGAGTCGTCGGGGAGGGGGAGGTGGCAGGCGTCGGCAACCACCCCGGTCAAGCCTTTCCGAGCCCACTCCTCGACGAGACGGGGGTCGAAAAGGTCGACCCCCAGGAGCCGAGCTTCCGGGAAGGCCGAGGTCAGGCGTTCCGCCATTACCCCTTCGCCCATGCCGATCTCGACGATCGTTGCGGGGGAGTGGCCTTCGAGGGCACGGTCGAACTCCGTGAGGAACCGGTTCACCAGGAAC
>JBBDRH010000302.1:0-5339 GCA_040905645.1 Actinomycetota bacterium | reverse complement strand
GTAGTTTTCCTTTCCCAGGGGCTACTAAAGCGGGCTGTGGAAATCGACAGCAAATTCTCCGATCTCGGGCTCGGCTTGGTCGATGCCTCGGTCATGGCCTACGCCGAGCGTCACGATCTGCCGGTGTTGACCTTCGACTTCAAACACTTTCGAGCGGCGCCGCCGCCGTCCGGCTACTGGAGTCTCGTTATCGATGAGAGCCGCTACGCCAAGGCGACGGCCTGAACGAGGGCCGGGACCCGCTCGAACGCGGGCGCCAGAGGTGCGAGGGCTTGACCTCTCTGAGTTCGTGACTAAACTAAGTCTAGTTATGGATGTGGTCAATGTGCATGAAGCGAAGACCCATTTGTCCCGTCTACTCGATCGTGTGGAACAGGGCGAGGAGATTCTCCTTGCCCGCAACGGCAAGCCGGTGGCCAAACTGTCTCCCGCAGGCGCGGCGGAACGTGTTCCGGGCAGGCTGAAGGGTCAAATCCATATGACCGCCGAGTTCGACGACCCACTCCCGGAAGACCTGCGCGTCGCCTTTGCGATCGAAGGATGAGAGTCCTGATCGACAGCCACATTTACGTTTGGTGGCTGACCGATGAGGAATCTCTGAGTCAGAAAGCGCGCAAGGTCATCTCGGACGCGCGTGCAACCGTCCACGTAAGCGCAGCAAGCATCTGGGAGTTGGCGATACAAATTCAACTGGGGAGACTTAAGGTCAACGCAGTGGACCTCGTGGAGGAGATAGGCGCCTCCGGATTTGTGGAGCTGCCTATTGCATCGGCACATGCGCAGCGTGCAGCAACCCTGCCGATGCATCACAAGGACCCGTTCGATCGAATGCTTGTTGCTCAGGCAGAGCAGGAGCAGCTCGTCCTGATTACAGAGGACGAGGCGCTGGCGGCTTACGGTGTGCCGGTTCTGCTGGGAAGATAAATCGCCCCTGGCGGCTCGTTTCGATGAGATTTGCTACTCGAAGCCGACGGCCTGAACGAAGGACCGGGCCTTCCGTGTTGTTGACGAGATGCGAGCGACTTGACGCCGAGAACCCGCGCAAGCCAGGGATCCGGCCCTAGAATCAGTCCCACCATGACCAGCGCCATCGAACCTGCGGCACGGGGACTTTTCCGGGACCGATGGAACGACGTCGAAATTCACGAGCGGATCCGGGCGGGCGAATACGAGTTCGTCGACTTCGGGAGCTCCCAGGGCGGGTCGATCGACTACTGCATGCGCCGCTTTCATGCCCGTAAGGGCCTGGGAATTGACCTGGGCGCAGATGAGGTGGCGGAGATTCGCTCTCGAGGATTCGACGCCATTCAGGGCGACGTGCTGGACTTCAGGTGCCCCTCGGGGTCGTTCCGATTCGTCAGCATGATGGACTTTCTCGAGCATCTGCCGAACTTGCAAGCTGTGGAGCGGGCCCTCACTACGGCGAAGCGTGTGGCTCGAGACTTCCTTTTCATCCGGCATCCCACCTTCGACGACGAGCCTTACCTCAACTCGATCGGCTTGAAGCAGTACTGGACCGACTGGTCCGGTCATCCTTCCAAGATCACCTTGGCCGAGTACACCCAGATGTTCGAGCGCCTGGAGCTTTCGCTGTACTGTCTGCGGTTCCGAACGCCGGCGTACGATTCGGCGGACCCGGTGATGCTCCCGCTGTCGGCCCCACCGGATCAGCTGAAGTTTGATTTGGACCTGCACGGCCCACGGCCGGAGGTGGTGTTTCCGAGGCCGGTCTGGGGTCAGCTCGATATCTTCGTAGCGCTGCGTTCCCTCGAACTGTGGGAGTGGAAGCAGATCTGTGCCGGTTTCGATTAAGCATCCGCGACGGCTCGCTCCGGGCGATGCGGTGCGGGCCGGCGGCCCTTGTGTGCGGCGAGGTTGATCGTGCCGGATGAGAGCGCGCAGGGGGATCTGAGCCTGACGGCTCCGGAAGCCGCCCAAAGTTTGCACTCGCTCGAGTCAATGTACGAGCAGCGGATCGCTGAGCTGTCGGAGTCGGTTGAGCGCGCAGTTGAGCAAGCCGTCGAGAGGCTGAACGCGCAGTGCGCCGAGGTCATCACGCGCCTGACCAACGAACGCGACACCCTGCAGCGCGACTTCGAACGGCTTCTGCAGAGCTTGAGCGACGACCTCCAGGACGCCGAGGCCGAGTGCGCCGAGCTTCGGGCTCAGAACGAGCGCCTGGCGGAGGAGCGGGAGTCCCAGGGGGCCCAGCTGCAGCACGTGGAAAAGCGTGCTGCCGACCTGCATCACGTCATCAAGGTGATGGAAGGCTCGCGGGGATGGAGGCTGCTGGAAAAGCTTCGGAAGATACGGAACCGGCTCCGGGGCGTCGCCCGGTAGGACCCATGAAGCAAACGAGATTGGATACCTAGATGTGCGGCATCGCGGGCCTGTTGTATTCGGAGGCGGCGGGCCCCGTCCCGGGGCGGCTGGTGAATCGGATGATCGATGCGCTCGCACATCGCGGGCCCGATGACCGAGGCTGCTTCGTCGAAGGCGGCTACGGCATCGGCATGCGAAGGCTGAGCATCGTCGACGTGGAGGGCGGCCACCAGCCGATGAGCAGCGCCGACGGGCTCGTCGAGGTGGTCTACAACGGCGAGTGCTACAACCACAAGGACCTGCGGGAGGAGCTCGAGCGGGCCGGGTATCGGTTCGGGACGCGATGCGACACCGAGGTCCTCGTACACGGCTACTCCGAGTGGGGAATCCCCGGCCTCGTTAGACGCATGAACGGCATATTCGCCTTTTGTGTGCTCGACCGGCGGATCGGAAAGGCCTGGCTCGTGCGCGACCGGTTGGGTGTGAAGCCTCTTTATTACATCGACCGGAACGGGCGATTTGCCTTTGCCTCGGAGGTGCGTTCAGTGGTGACCAGCGGACTGGTTCGAGCGAAAATCGACGAAACCGCCCTTCGCGGCTATTTGGCCTACCAGTTCACGCCTTCGAGGCGAACCCTCGTAGCCGGCGTTTCCAAGGTGCCGGCCGGCCACTACCTGGAGTGGGACCAGGGAAGGGTCCGGCTCGAGCGCTACTGGGACCTCCCGAACCTTCCGGAGGAGTCCGGTGGCGACCGAAAAGAGCGAGCCGAGGAACTGCGGGCCCTGCTCTGGGACACGATCGAGCGCCAGATGATGAGCGATGTGCCGATCGGTTGCTTTCTGAGCGGCGGGTTGGACTCGACGATCGTCGCCTGCATGATGGCCAAGCTTTCACCTCACCCGGTCCGAACGTTCTCGATCGGGTTTCCCGGAATGCCCGACTGCGACGAGACCCCCTACTTCGAGCGGCTCTCGAAGGAGATAGGGGCTCGGCACGAGACGATCGAGTTTTCCGAGGGGACGATTTTCGACAACCTTTCCGACTTCACCTGGGCGATGGACGAGCCGGTCGCCGATCCGGCCATGTTGCCCACCTATCTGCTGTCCCGGGCTGCGAGCCGCGAGCTCAAGGTCGTGCTCACCGGTGAGGGAGCGGATGAGGTTTTTGCCGGCTATCCGTACTACCGGCCCCTGGTGCCCGGCTATCGGGTCCCCACGACCGACATGTCCACGTACTGGCGGAATGTCAGCCGGGCGCTCGAAGAACGTTTGGGGATACCCGTGCCGGCGCCTCGCAACGACGAGCTCAGCCCGATCTCGAACTTCCCTTACGCGCTGGACCCGGCGTTCACAAGCTTTCTGCTGCATCCCGACCATCGACCCCCGGTGGTGCAGCAGACGAGCTCACTGCAACGGATCGAGCAGGACTCCCTGAAAAACCTGAGCAATGCATCGCCGCTCCAATCGGCGCTGGCACTGGACACAAAACTCTGGCTGGCGGAGGACCTGATGCCCAAGCTGGACAAGATGACGATGGCTAACTCCATCGAGGGGCGCGTGCCGTTCCTGGACCACCGCCTGGTCGAGTTCGCCTTCACACTGCCGGGGACCCTGAAGGTCGGCCCGAAGCACGGGAAGATGATCCTGCGCGACGCGGTGCGCGGGATCATTCCGGACTGGATGATCTATCGACCGAAGCACGGGTTCAACGTTCCGCTCAACGAGTGGTTTCGGGGGTCGCTGCGGGACACCGCACAGGAGGCGCTGCTGGGCCCGACGCTTGGGGACACCGGCCTCTTCCATAGGCCGGCTCTGAAGGCTCTCCTGGCGGCGCACAACGAGCTGACGGTGAACGTCGCCCGGCCGTTGTGGCAGCTGGTCTGCCTGAGCCACTGGTTCGCTCGCCTCAAGGATCACCTCCCGGACTGCGAGGATGCCGGTGATCCCGTAACGGTTGCGTCGACCTACGCCGGGGCGGCCGGTGGACGCTGAAAACGCGGTGGCGGTGGCTGCCGCCGCCCTTCCCGCCGAGGCGCTGCGCGGGCGGTGCGACATCGTCGTTCCCGTCTACGAGGGGGTGAACTACGTTCGGGATCTGCTGACGAGCATCGATCGATGTACCACCTATCCCTATCGGGTGCTGCTGATCGACGATTCGGCCAACGACCGGACCCATGAGGCGCTGCTCGACCTGGTGTCGGAAGAGCTCTGGATCGAGCTTCACCGCAACCCGGAAAACCTGGGCTTCGTCCAGACCGCAAACCGCGGGTTCGATCTGAGCGAGGCAGAGTTCATCTGCCTGATGAACTCCGACACCATCGTCACGCCCGGCTGGCTGGAGCGATTGATCGATTGCGCGCAGAGCGATCCGCGGATCGCAGTGGTGAACCCGCTCAGCAACATGGCGGTGAACCTGTCGGTGCCGATGGCGCCGGGACTCAACCTCAACACCATGGCATCGGCCCTGGCTGCCCGGTCTCGCCGGGATTATCCCGACATAACCACGGCGGTGGGGTTTTGCATGCTCATCAAAAGGCGGTACCTGTCGTGGCTGGGAGGCTTCGACCCGATCTACGGACACGGCTACTGCGAGGAGTCCGACCTTTGTATGCGGTACACCGAGGCCGGCCTTCGGGTGGTGGCGGCAGACGACGCATTCGTCTACCACAAGGGCTGCGGTTCCTTCGGAGTCTGGCTGGATCGTTATGCCGTCAACAGGCGGATCTTCGACGCCCGATGGCAGGACGCCTACGAGAGCGAGTATCAACGCTTCCTGACCCGCAACCCGCTCCAATACATTCGGGATCGGCTGATGCGCCACTCGATTCGTGAGGAGGAGTGGACGGACGACGCCTCTCGGGCGGTGACGCGGGACTCCCGGAAAGTACACATGTCTCATCTGACAGGCGGCAAGCTGCCCCTCACAAAGAATGCTCTGCGCGCCGGTCTGGTGCCCAATCGCACGCTCGGGCGGTCGGCTACGGCTGACCGCCTTCAGCGCACGCCGAGGACGCCGCC
>JBBDRH010000301.1:0-5356 GCA_040905645.1 Actinomycetota bacterium | reverse complement strand
TCGCCCGTTACCGCGACCGTCATCAGCTGTCGGGAGCGAAGTCCGATCCGGGGGCCGCCAATGTGCTCGCCGACCTGGTGCGCACCGACCGGCACAACCACCGGCCTATCGCCGGGGATTCCGCCGAGGTCGAGGCCGTCAAGCTGCTCGCCCGCGAGCACCAGAGCCTGATCTGGGCTCGTAGCCGTCACACCAACCGGCTGCGCAACGCGCTTCGGGAGTACTACCCGGCGGCGGTGGCCACCTTCGACGAGCCCGCCGGCCGTGATGCACTCGCGGTGCTCGCCAAGGCCCCCACCCCCGTCCGGGGCGCACGGCTGACCATCGCCCAAATCCGTGGTGCGCTCCGCCGCGGCGGCCGACAACGCAACCTGGACATCAAGGCCGCCGAGATCCAGGCCGGCCTGCGGACCGAGCAGCTGCAGGCACACGCCCCGGTCATCGTCGCGTTCGCCGCGATCGCCCGCTCCGAGGTCGCGATCATCGCCGAGCTCAACCGGCAGATCGACGCCCTCGAGACCGCCCTGGCCGACCGTTTTGAGCAGCACCCGGACGCCGACATCTACCTCTCCCTGCCAGGACTCGGTGATGTGCTCAGCGCCCGGGTGCTCGGCGAATTCGAGGACGACCCGAACCGCTACGCCGACGCCAAGTCTCGCAAGAACTACGCTGGCACGTCACCCCTGACCATCGCCTCCGGCAAGAAACGGGCGGTCTTGGCCCACCACATCCGTAACCGACGCCTCTGCGACGCGATCGACATGTGGGCGTTCTGCTCGCTCACCCACAGCCCCGGCTGCCGAACCTTCTACGACCAACGCCGTGCCGCCGGAGACCTCCACCACCAAGCCCTACGCGCCCTAGGCAACCGCCTGGTCGGCATCCTCCACGGCTGCCTTCGCACCCGAACCCGCTACGACGAACACACCGCCTGGGCTCACCGCAAGCCCCACCCACCAAGCTCGCTGCTTGGCAACTGCCGCCCCTGGGATGTCTAACCCACAGTCCGCCGCCGACGGCGTAGCAAGGCTCAGCGACTGCACCCCGAAGCCATCTCAAGTCACGCGTCCTTCCCTATTCCAACCAAGGGTGACGGCAGCTAGCATCCTTTCACGCTATTCGATGCGACGCATCAGTAGAAACCCACCCACCAATCGGACGCGTCACCAGAACTGCGACGAATGTGGTGCACTCCGCAATCTTAAATGGGATTCATATGGCTCTTGATTTCGAACCGCGAAAACGCACAATAGAAGATCTCTTCGTCGGAATCGACTATCCCGTCATCCCGAGATTTCAGCGCCCTTACAGTTGGGATGCCCCGAATCTGGATGACTTCTGGCGAGACGTTGTCTTTGACAACGAGCCCGGCTATTTCATTGGCCCAATGGTGGCATGGTCGGATGAGGACAGTCCACTTCGTCGGCTCGTTGATGGCCAGCAGCGCATGACCACACTCGCAATAATGTTCAGCGTGATCCGGAACGCCTTTCGTGAGCTTGGCGAAATCGATCTGGCAGACGGAATGCATCGCTACCTTGAGAAGCGCGACCGCAATAATCAACTTCAGTTCACTCTACAAACAGAAGTCGGTTCCAGGTACTTGTCGCAGGCAATACTGCGCGACCCCCCGGCACAAGACCTGGCGCCGTCGACCGAGGAGGAGCAAGCGCTCTCGAAGGCTTTTTCGGCCATTCGCGGTCGCATCAAGGAGGAAGTCGATATCCGTCAGGACCCTTCTAAATGGCTCCAGGAACTTCGCGATCGGGTTCTTTCACTCCGAGTAGTATGGATCGAGCATGCCAACGAGGACGACGCCTATGTCATCTTCGAAACACTGAATAGCCGCGGAAAAGACCTCGAGGTTGTTGATCTGCTCAAGAATCACCCTCCTATATCGACTGCGTGCCACTACCAACGCTGCCGCGGATACTGCTAGGTCTCAGTGGGACGCCATGCGCAACGAACTGAGGCGAGTGACATCCGGAGGCGTATCGACCCCCAGCGATTCATTCTTCACTGGTGGCTATCGCACGAAGATTACGTAGCCGAGCGGAAGCTCTACCCGGCCATCAAGAAGCGAGTCAAATCAAGATCCGCAGCACAAGACCGCTTGGATGCCCTGGCCTCAGGCGCGCGGCAATATCGAACGGCGACAGAACCATCGTCTTCTCGCTGGCCCACCGAGGAGAAGCGAGCCGAGGCGAGCTTGCGCGCCCTCGAACTCTTCGGCATCTCCCAGCCAGCGCCGCTGCTACTCGCCCTCATTCGTGCTCGGAGATCAGGACCCCCGAAGCTCAGGGCCAAGCAATTCAACGAGACGCTTCAGGTGATTGAGCGATTCCACTTTCAACACACAATCGTTGCGCAACTGCGGAGCAGCGGCGGCGTGTCGGAGATGTATGCCAAGGCCGCAAGGGAATTGTTTGCTGCGGGATCAGATACCCAAGCCCGAGCGAACGTTCTCTCCAGCATTCGCGCCAAGCTAATCGAGAGACGGCCCGATCGCGAGCAGTTCCTGCTGGCATTTGAGGAGCGTTTCTACTTCACGGATCAGTATACGCGGGAGAGCAAGCTAATCCGCTATCTGCTCGCGAACTTCCTGCGTCACTTTAATCCGACGACGCGGTCTGATGACCTCTCCATCGAGCACATTCTCCCCCAAAGCGCTATAAAGACCTCCGCCGATTTCACTGTGATTGGTTCGATCGGTAATCTTCTGCTCGTCAGCCCCAAGATCAACCAGCGACTGGGCGAGAAGCCCTTCAAGCAGAAGCGGCAGATTCTCGCTGGCGATGGAGCTGCTTTCGACATTGGCAACGTAATCGGAGAAACGACCTGGGGAGAGCGCGAGATTGCCAACCGGACAACTCGCCTTGCCGAGTCCGCGTATGACGAGGTGTGGAAGCTCCCACTCTAAGGTCGAGGGCTGGCCGTCCTCACGCGTTCTGACTCTCACAGCATGCGTTTGACGGCTTCCGCTACGCGCATCGCTAGGAGTGGCGGTACAGCGTTGCCTACCTGCGCTTGAACGGAGTTGCGGCTTCCAACAAAATCGTACGAGTCAGGGAACGTGAAGAGGCGCTTGAGTTCAGGTACGCGCAGACGGCGGTTCTCCCAGTGGAACGGGCCCACGTATGGGCCTGGCTGAGCCTGGATCGTTGGGGATGGCTTGTCCGGCGACAGCTTCAAGAGGAATGACCAGTATCGCGAACGCCACTCGAAAAGTGGGTCCTGGTGGCCGCGCTTCTCCGTGTAGAAGAGGTAGTTATCGCCGGGAGAGATGTTCGGCAAGAGGTGGCCATATTCGCCGTTCACGGCCTCGGTCGGCTCTGGGTCAGCCATCAGCCCCTCCAGGGCTTCCCCAGCTGTCACATGCGGCTGCCCATCGGTGGCTCCGGAGGTGCGCCGCTCCCACTGACCGAAGTGCGTCGCAACTGGAAGGTCGGGGACGGAGCTTCCGTGCCCTCGTCGAGTACCGACGATGATCAACCGCGGCCGAGCCTGAGGTACGCCATAGTCGGCCGCGTTAAGAACCCGCCAGCGGAATTCGTACCCAGCCTCGCCCAGTTCCCGAAGAAGCCGCTCGAAGTGGGGTCTGCTCGCCTTGTTATTGAAGGTAAGCGCATACACATTCTCGAGGATGAACGCGCGTGGTTGCGCCTCGGACAGGACACGGGTGTACGCCTGTAGCAAGGACGCGTCCGGATCCAGACCGGCTCGCTTCCACTCCAACCAGTAGCCCGACTTCGAAAACGGAGTACAGGGCGGCCCTCCGATGAGGAGATCAGGACGCTCGCCGTCGCCGAGACCCGCTGCCTCTAGCAGTTCACCGGTCGCTACCTCGAGGATGTCACGGCGGATGACGCTGGAAGCGAGGTGCGGAAAGTTCTTCTCGAGCGCATCGGCCGCGTCCTCATTCAGTTCGACGGCTGCGGCGACGTGAAACCCCGCCGCTTCGGCGCCGAGATCCAATCCGCCCGCTCCGGAGAAGAGCGAGATGGCGATGCCGGCATCGGGCGCGGAACCCGGGTCAACGACGGGTGTTGTGAGTCTGCCCTTCTTAACCTCGCCCACTCGCGCTCCTTCAGACTTCTAACTTACGGGGTATCACTAGTACTACCGGGTGCCTGAGACGTGAGCCCGAACCGTCACGGCCCACCTGTGGATGAGGACCAACCGGACTTCCGGCGCCAGCAGAGTCGAGGCGGCCGCCTTCACTGGGCCCACTTGTACTCATCAACGAAGTGCTGGTAGCGCGCGTGGAACATGCCGGGCAGGGGCGCATGGGCGTCGTCGGCAGGGAGGCGGAGCGTGGCTGAAGTGGCGCTCAGGAAAGCGGCGGTACTCGGATCCGAAGCATCAGCCAGTACGTCGGGATGAATGACCAGTTCATAATCGTCGGGGTCGACCCGCACAAAGTGCCTATCGAACGCGAGGTGGTGATTTGCGCACAAGCACAGGCCGTTGGGCACGGTGTCCGGGGATCCCGGTGCCGAAGCGGGATAGATGTGCGCGCCTTGGACCAGCCCGAGTCCGAGGTCGCACATGGCACATCGACGACCGTACGCGCTGATGACCGCCTTAGAGAATTTGGCATCCCTGACGAGCGCAGAGACTGACCGGCGAGCCCGCTCGGCAGAAACCGGATCACCCGGCCCCTCCAGGAGTTCGGCGGCTTCGATGGCCAACCGAACATCACGAGCCGCTACAGGTACCTCGTCCGCAATGGCCATAGCCGCAACAGGCAGCAGCGAAGGCTCGAAGTAAAGCATCCGCTCCCCAGAGTTGCCCTCCTCCGCCCAACCTTCCGCGGCGGCAAGCTGCAGGGATACCAGCCGCTGAAACACCGAGAACCGAGTTACCAGCCCCACCCGCTTCCACGGGTCGGCTAGGACGAACACCGGTCGCTCAACAGCTACCCGAGGATCTTCGCTCCAAATACCAAGAAGTAAGGGGGCGCGCCCGGGCGTGACAGTGATCGGATGGCCCCGTCCCGGGTTCTGGAAGCGCCGTTCTATGCCTTCCCGGGCCGGACGATGTGCGAGGCCTATCGGGCCTACAAAGAGATCGACCGCCAAGTCGCCGTCGACCGTGTGCAGCGTTGCTCGTGCCGGCCAGCCTGCCGCTGACTCATCGAGGCTCAGCGCGTCGCCGACAAGAGTGGCCGCGAGTTCGGCAAACTGACTTCGGCGCATCGTTGTGCCTGCCAATCAGTAGGGGGTGGTCACCTTGCTCGCTGACCACCCCCCGGGCGGTCTCTCTCAACTGCAGCCGCTGGTGGTGCCGCAGCTTTCGCACACGTGGCAGGCGCCGGCGCGCTTCATCTTGATGCCGCACTCGAAGCACATCGGGG
>JBBDRH010000300.1:0-5461 GCA_040905645.1 Actinomycetota bacterium | reverse complement strand
GCAGGACGAACCCGATGAGAGCAAAGGGAGCCAGCCAGCCGATCGATACAACCATCCCGCCAACCACCGACTGAGACGCGTTCATCGCACGTTGGACTGCTTTGGACAGGTCGCCCTCGGGAGTCTTCTCCCTCGCACCAGGTTCGAATATCCGCACGCTGACAGTTGAGAACGAAGTCTGGTCCTGCAGAAACTGAAGCTGACCCTCGACCTGCTCGATCCTGAGCTGAACCTCGGAAAGCTTTGCCTGGACCTGCACCAGGTCGGCGATACTCTTGGATCGGTCGAGCAGGCCCAAGAAAAAGCTCTCCTCGGTTTTTGCGTGCCTCCGGCGTGCCTCCAGATCGACGAACTCCTTCGTGACGTCCTGTCCGCTCTGGTCCTCGGCCATAACCCTGCCGAGCTCCTTCAATCGGGCACGGGCTGCCTGGAAGTTCTGCGAAGGTATGCGGAGGGTGATCGTTCCCGAAGACAGGCCCCCCTCGGTCTCGTTCACGTCCGAGTTGCTGACAAAGCCTCCCATGCTCTCGGCGAGGCTGGAAGCCCGGCCAAACTGTCGGTCGAAGCTCCCTTCGCCTACGCGGATTTCGATCCTCGAGTTCTTGATGACCTTCGTTGCGGAGGGTGGAATGTTGGGAAGAGGGCCGAGGCCGGTGCCGCCACCGGTGACGTCACCCGCGAAGGCGCCGCTACCTCCGGCACCGCTGCCACCATCGCCGCCACCGGTCGTGGCGCCTGCGTAGGCACCGCTTCCCCCCGCTGCGCCGCCACCGCCACCGTCGCCGCCATCGCCGCCCCCGCTTCCCCCTGCCCCTGCCCCTTCAGGGCCGCGAATCGAACCCCCACAGTTGCCGCCGCGGCAAACCGGCAATGTCGGAGCGGGATCGTCGATCGCCAACTGACGCTCGACCTCGTCTCGACCGCCGTCGGACCGTTGGCCACTCATTGATAGGAAGGCAATCAAGGCCAAGGCCGCCAAAGCCACGCTCCCATGACGAATGGCCTGCCGCCGCCGGCGTGAGCGCTTCTGCTCGAACGCGGCGAGCGCGCTCCGGGGGTCCGATTCGAAGTCGGCGGCCTGCTGTAGGCCGTCTCGCAGACGCCGCTCGAAGGACTCAGGCATCGTCGTTCTCCTCTTTCAATAGGTGGGCGAGGGTCGATCTTGCTTTGGCGAGCTGTGACTTGACCGTTCCGACGGAACAGCCCATGAGGTTTGCAATCTCGGCGTCCGGAAGGTCCTCGTAATATCGAAGGATAACGGTCAACCGTTGCCGGTCCGGAAGCATTCTGACCGCCTGCCAGACGTCGAGGGCGCCTTCGACATTGAGGCTCTGAAGAGCGGGTTGATCGATCACGGTATGCTCGCCGGCAGCTCTCCTCGAGCGGGTCCGGCAAAGGTTCACCACGACCCGCCTAAGATAGGCGTCGCTCCGTTCCGAGTTGCGGATCCTGGCCCAGGCGCTGAACGTGCGCAGGAAGGCATCCATCACCGCTTCCTCCGCTGAGGGCAGGTCGCCGAGGATCAAGTAGGCGAGCCTGCAAAGTCCTTGATAGTGGGCTTCGAACAGGGCGCCGATGTTTTCGTTGCGGTCCACGCTCTTACGACCCAAAGGAGCCGCTTCCTGCGAAATCAGTGCCATACCTTCCATGACTCTGGAAGGTCATCTCAGGTTGCCTGGGTGGGTAAGAAAGTTTAAAGGCATTAGCCTCGGTCGCCGGTCTTCTACACTAGGGCGTTGGCCGGCCCAGAAAGGAGAGCTATGAACAAGACCAAACGCGCTGGCGGTGTGGCGCAGAAGCTTCTGGCGCTGGCATTGAGCGCCCTGGCCGCCAAGCTGGCGTTGATGGCCATCGAGCAGATCTGGACACGGGGGCTGCACAAGCCGATTCCCGAGAACGACGAATCGTCGATGGCCACCAAGATGGCCTGGATGGGAATCACCGCAGCCGCGGTCGGGATGGCCAGGGAGATGGTACGAGAGCTGACCGCTCCGACCGTGAGGGAAGACTCAGCTACGTGACAAGGTAGGTTTGACGCATGGCCGACTCGATTGCGATAGGGATGCTGGGCTGCGGCATCGTGGGCTCGGCGGTCGCGCGCACCCTGGACGCCCACTCCGACGAGATAGCCGAGCGGGTCGGCGCCGGTCTGGAGATACGTAAGGTGGCGGTTCGCAACCTCTCCAAGGAGCGCGACGTCCCGCTGCCCCGGGAGATGTTCACCAACGACCCGGGCGAGATCATACGCGACCCGGACATCCAGATAGTCATCGAAGTAATGGGGAGCATCGAGCCCACGCGGACGCTCCTTCTCGACGCCATGAGGTCCGGAAAGCACGTGGTCAGCGCCAACAAGGAGCTGATCGGAGCCCTGGGCCGTGAGCTGTTCGATGAGGCCGAAGCTTCCAAGGTCGAGTTCAACTTCGAGGCATCGGTGGCCGGGGGCATCCCGATCATCCGGCCGCTCAAGGAGTCCCTGGCGGGCGAGAAGGTGTACCGGGTGATGGGCATCCTCAACGGCACCACCAACTACATCCTGACCAAGATGAGCGAAGACGGCATGGAGTTCGACCAAGCGCTTGCCCAGGCGGAGAGGCTGGGGTACTCCGAGCTGGATCCCACCGCCGACATCGAGGGCTTCGATGCCGCCGCCAAGCTGTCGATCCTGGCCGGCATCGCCTTCAATGCACGGGTCGTCTCGGGCGACGTGTACCGGGAGGGAATCACCACGGTGACCCAGCAGGACATCACATTCGCCGGAAACCTCGGCTACGCGGTGAAGCTGCTGGCGATCGCCGAGAGGGTCAATGGGGAGATAGCCATGAGGGTCCATCCGGCGATGATTCCCCAGACCCACCCCCTTGCCGCGGTCCGGGACAACCTCAATGCGATCTTCGTCGAGGGTGAGCAGGTGGGCGAGCTGATGTTCTACGGCAGGGGCGCAGGCGGCGCTCCCACAGCAATATCGGTGATAGGCGACGTGGCAGATATCGCCCGGCACATCGTGGGCGGCGGCAGGGGAGTCGGCTCCGTGTACAGCCAGCCCGCCAAGGTGCGTCCGATGGACCACACACTGAGCCAGTACTACGTGCTGTTGGAGGTCGCCGACAAGCCGGGGGTTCTGGCCAAGGTGGCGCAGACGTTCACCGACAACAACGTAAGCATCAAGAGCGTCTGGCAGGAAGGCATGGGGGACGAGGCCCGGCTGGTGATGGTTACCCACAGCGCCCTGGAGGAGAACTTCCAGGCGTTGCTGGCTGCGCTTCGCGACCTCGACGTGGTGGATGCGATTGCGTCCTCAATGCGTGTGCAATCCTCAGACGACTGATGAGCTCGGATAAGGCTGGGGTGAAACCTGATTTTGGGGAGAAGTCAGGAGGGCTCCCACCTGATGTTGGTTTTGGGGGGAGGTAGGGGGGCCACCCCCCGACTGGGCCTGCCTGGAAGGGGATCATCGAGCACTACCGCGATCGCCTCCGAGTCGGCGAGGACACGCCGATAGTCAGCTTGGGGGAGGGCAATACCCCCCTGATCCTCTCGCAGCGGCTCTCCGAGCGCACCGGGGTTGAGGTCTACCTGAAGTACGAGGGCACCAACCCCACCGGCTCATTCAAGGACCGCGGGATGACCCTGGCGATAACGCGGGCAGTCGAGGAGGGAGCGAAGGCCGTGGTATGCGCCTCTACCGGCAACACCTCGGCATCGGCGGCCGCCTACTCGGCAAAGGCCGGAATTCTCTGTGTCGTGTTGATCCCGGAGGGTCATGTCGCTCCGGGCAAGCTTGCCCAGGCCCTGGTCCACGGCGCCCGGGTTGTCGAGATCAAGGGCAACTTCGACAAATGTTTCGAGGTCACGAGGAAGCTGGAGGGTCCCTACCCGGTGGTGGTCGTTAACTCCACCAACCCGTTTCGTCTGGAGGGGCAGAAGACCGGCGCCTTCGAGATCTGCGACCGTTTCGGTCGGGCGCCCGACTACCACCTGATCCCGGTGGGCAACGCCGGCAACATCACATCCTACTGGAGAGGTTACCGGGAGTATCAAAAGGATGGGCTCATCGAGGAGCTGCCCAAGATGTTCGGTTTCCAGGCGTTGGGGGCGGCTCCGATCGTGAGGGGCTACCCGGTCGACGAGCCGAAAACCATCGCCACCGCCATTCGCATAGGCAACCCGGCTTCCTGGGGCGGAGCGACCCGAGCGGCATCGGAGTCGGGCGGCGAGATCAGGGCGGTGAGCGACAGAGCCATCCTGGAGGCGTACCGGCTGCTCGCTCAGGAAGGTGTTTTTGCGGAGTTGGCTTCTTCGGCTTCGGTGGCAGGACTGCTGCAGCTGAGCCAGGAGGGGCTGTTGGAGAAGGGCAAGAGGGCAGTATGCGTGCTGACCGGGCACGGACTCAAGGACCCCAGCTGGGCGATCTCGGGGGCCCCCAAGCCGGCCGTGGTCGAAGCAGACATCGACGCGGTGGCGCAAAAGCTCGGCTTGTAGTGGCGCTAAGTTACCTGCGGGCTATCAATGCAGTGTGAGGTGGCCGTCCCGGCTACCAGCGCCAATCTGGGACCGGGGTTCGACTGTCTTGGTGTCGCACTCGGCGCCTATCTCAACATCAGGTTCTCCACCGCGCCGAGCTTTCTGATCGCCGGGCGGGGCCGGCTGCACCCGATTCCGGGCAACCTCACCTACCGCTCGTTCGTTGCTGCGCATGAGCTGGCCGGACGCAGTGCGCCGACCGTGAAGATCGAGACCCTGGGGCGGTATCCGTCGGCGCGGGGTATGGGGGCAAGCGCCTCGGCGATAGTCGCCGGCCTGGTCGGCGCCAGAGCCTTCGGAAAGCTGGATCTTGCCGACGAGGCGCTTGCGAAGCTCGCAGTCGAGATCGAGGGGCATCCCGACAATGTGTTGCCCGCTTTGTTGGGAGGCCTTGTCCTCAGCCTGGGGAACAGGTGGATCCGGCTCCAACCGAACCCGCGAATCGCTCCCCTGATCCTGGTGGCCGCCGATGGGTTCAAGACCAAGTCGGCCCGGCGTGTGCTTCCGGAGCAGATCTCCCGGGCCGATGCGATAGCCAACGCCGCCGCCACCGCGGCCCTGGTGGCGATCATGTGCGGCAGCGCCGGGTCCGACATGCTGATGGAGGCGACCGCCGATCGGCTCCATGAGCCCTACCGGCTTCCCCTCATGCCCGCGTCGAAGAAGGTACACGAGCAGCTGAGGGCCGAGGGGATCCCGACCACGCTGTCCGGGGCGGGCCCGTCACTGCTCTGCCTGGTTGACACCGAGAGGCAGCAGGAGGTCGCCGGCACGGTAGCGGGCGTTCTGCCGGAGGGCTGGAAGGTGCTGACTCCCGGTTGGGACCTGAAGGGCGCCAGGACCGACTGTTGAGGGCCGCCTAAACCGGGTTTTGGGGGGGAGTCGGGGGGGCACCCCCCGACTGTTGAGGGCCGCCTAAACCGGGTTTTGGGGGGGA
>JBBDRH010000299.1:0-5490 GCA_040905645.1 Actinomycetota bacterium | reverse complement strand
CACTGCTCGCTCGGCTTGGAGTGCTGTTACCAACCACGCAACCCTGATCGACAGAAAGGCACTGAGCCGGTAGCCGTAGGGGTCAGATCAGGGCCGTGGTCGGTACGCATTGATCATCGCAGTAGCCGTAGATGGAGTGACCGCCGCCCTGCGCCGGGAGCAGGAGGTGATGGTGCGCCATATCGAGTCCTCGGATTGCCTTATGGAGTTCCTGGGCGGCGAGCTCGACGATCCCTCGCAGGAACTTGCGGCATTTGCCAGAACTGCACGGATTCAGGTATCTCGGTTGAGCTCGATCCGGCACTGGTGCGAATCGGGAACCGAGTTTCTACGTGCCGGGCCCGTTCTGATCGTAGACGACATGTTCGACAGTGGATGGACCTTGACAGTCATTGGCGTTGCGCTGAGGGAATCCGGCAGCGGGCCGGTGTTTCCCTTCGCCCTGGCCGCGGCGGTGAGCCGTTGACCGGCCGGTCGGATGCGTCGTTGGCGACGATCCTGCTCACCAGCCACCTAGTCAAACGGAGCGCCGCGCCCCTTTCCACCGGGCAGTTCTGGGATCTGATCGCCTCGGTTGAGAACCCGGGACGTTTGCTGGGTATGGACTCGGCTGCCTTGGGGGCGCTTACCGGACTGGCCGGCGCCGAATCAGACCGGATAGCCGCCCTGCTGGAAGGCGGGGTGGCGCTGGCTCTGGAGCTCGAGAAACTCGACCAGTCGGGGATCCGGGTGCTCACGCCGTTCGATGAAGAGTACCCCGCTCGTTTGTCCCAACGGTTGGGAAGCTCGGCTCCCGCGCTGTTACACGTAGCCGGACCCGCTGAGTTGTTGACGATAGGTGGCGTGGGCGTCGTGGGATCCCGCAGCGTCGGCCGGGAGGCGATGGAGGTCGCCGAAGAGGTCGCGCGTCTTGCCGTCAAATCCGGGTTGCCCGTGATCTCGGGTGCCGCCCGCGGGATCGACCAAACTGCTATGTCCGCCGCTCTCGAAGCGGGCGGGCAGGTGGTGGGCTTGCCGGCCGACGCGATGGCCAAGCTGCTGAAGGACCCGAGTATTCGCCGCTCGATTCTCGATGGGAGCCTGTGCCTGGCCAGTCCCTACTCCCCCACGGCCGGCTTCAGCGTGGGGAGTGCGATGAGCCGCAATAAGCTGATCTACGCTCTGTCACGCGTGACGTTGGTGGTTACATCGGACGATGGTACCGGCGGGACCTAGGCGGGCGCCGCCGAGGCGCTTCAGAAGAAGATCGCTCCGGTAGCCGTCTGGATTGGTCCGGGAGCGGGTCCGGGCAACGCCAAGCTTGTTCGACGGGGGGCCAGAGCGGTCGCCAGCGTGGAAGAGGTCCTTAGTGCAGGCGAAGACCCAGTTGAGGATCCCAAGGAACAGCTGAGGCTGCAGTTCTGAGAAGGAGAATTCCTCGCATGTCTTCTTCCATCATGCCCTCGTTCCAAGTACTCGTTTGGTGGGCATGCTGAGGTCAGAGGGCGGAGGCTGTCGGATATTTGGAGGGAATGGGAATCGGTTTGCCCTCGGCCCGGGCGGTTTCAAGCCATGCCTCCTTCGCTATGCCGACCTGCTTAACAGCCTCCTCAGGGGTGTCGCCGAACGCAGAACAAAAGCGCAGGTCCGGAATATCGGCAACGTAACAACCGTCCTCCTCGGACCAGAAGACGTTGATGTGATAGTCCTTCATTGTCCTTCCTCCAGAGTTAGATGATAAGCCTCAACCAGCCTGAGGAACTGCCGGATCTGGTAGGGCTTCGCTTGACCCTTGACCAGCTGAAGGTTGATCAACTGAGGCAAGTCGGGGTGGACGAATACATGATGACTTCCTCGGACTCCTTGTTCGACAAATCCCAATGCCTCTACCAATCGCACGAATTCGTTGAATTCGACGTTGTTCAAAGAGCCACCGGCAAGTTTCTCAAGCAATCGCCTTGGATTCATTCATCGAACTTACTCAGGGGGTGTGACAGGCTTCAGCTGTGCTGCATGAAGACGGAATGAGGCCAGGAGTCTACGAGCAGCTAGTCACCGAAGAGCTCGCCCGGCTTCTTGGCGAGTTCGACGCCAACCTGGTGCTTCGGGAGGGTCTCGACATCGCCGACGCCCACGAAGTGCTCGCCCGGCACCTCGGTCTCCTTGCGAAGCAGGCCCTCCGTTCAGTCCCATCCGGCTCTCCGGAGTCCCTTCTTGAGCAGGTCCGCCTGGCGAACCTGATCGCTTCTGCGATAGCGTCCCTCTCCCCCGGCCCAGAAGCGGCCGATCTGGTCGCCGAGTCCGCCAACATCCTGCACGCCATCGCCGCCCGGGACGGGACGCCGGGACCAGTCCGCTTCCCCGATCGCCCCGAGATCCCGCTGTCGGCCAGCGCCCTTTTGGTCAACGGCCGGGAGCAGCCTCGGATCGGAAATGAAGTCGTCCGAGAGCTGGCGTCGGCTGATCATGTCGACCTGCTGTGCGCCTTCGTTAAGTGGCACGGGCTACGTGTCCTCGACGATGCCCTCGCCGCCCTGATCCTGCGAGGCGGGCGCCTGCGGGTGATCACCACTACCTACATCGGAGCCACGGAGCAGAGGGCGCTGGATCGGCTGGTCGAGCTGGGCGCCGAAGTAAAGATCTCCTACGAGACTCGCACCACCCGGCTCCATGCCAAAGCCTGGCTGTTCAAGCGGGCCTCCGGCTACTCAACCGCCTACGTAGGGTCCTCGAACATGTCGAGGGCAGCCCTTCTCGATGGCCTGGAGTGGAACGTGCGGCTATCCCAAATCGAGCAGAAACATCTTCTCGAGACCTTCAGCGCAACCTTCGACCAATACTGGGAGGACCCGTCCTTCGAGCCCTACAGTCCGGAGAATCCGGCCCAAAAGGCCCGCCTGGCCGAGGCGTTGAAGATCGAACGCGGAGGTGAAGCCAACCTTCCTATCCAGCTCACCTCGCTGGAAGTGCGCCCCTGGCCGTATCAACGGGAGGTGCTGGATGAGCTCAGCGCAGAGCGAGAGGTCCACAACTCCTGGCGCAACCTGGTGGTGATGGCTACGGGTACGGGCAAGACTGTGGTGGCCGCCCTTGATTATCGAAGGCTGCGGGAAGCCGGGCAGGTGGAGTCGCTGCTGTTCGTTGCCCATCGCGATGAGATCTTGACCCAATGCCAGTCGACGCTTCGCCACGTGATGCGCAACGGCTCCTTCGGAGAGCGCTTCATCGGCGGCGAGCGCCCCGCCGAGTGGCGTCATGTCTTTGCCTCAGTGCAGTCGCTCGCCCACTTGGACCTCAAAGAGCTTGATCCAAAGGCGTTCGACATGGTGGTCATCGATGAGTTCCATCACGCCATGGCCCCCACCTACGACCGGCTCCTGAAGCACCTGAATCCCAAGGTGCTCCTGGGACTGACGGCCACCCCGGAGCGTGCCGACGGGCGCAACGTCACCGACTGGTTCGAGGGCCGGACCGCGGTGGAGTTGCGGCTTTGGGAGGCCCTGGAGCGGGGCCTTCTATCGCCGTTTCAGTACTTCGGGGTTTCCGATGACACCGACCTCAGCCGGCTGGAGTTCAAGCGGGGCCGGGGTTACGACCCCAAGGTTTTGGAAGGCGTCTTCACCGGCCACGACGCCCGCGCACGAATCATCGCCCAAGCGGTCAAGGACAAGGTCACGAGCGTCGCCAACATGAAAGCGCTCGGCTTCTGCGTAGGAGTGGCGCACGCCCGGTTCATGGCCGCCAAGTTCAACGGCTTTGGGATACCGTCGATTGCGCTTACCGGCGACGACGATCCTCAGCAAAGACGTGCGGCCATCGATGATCTGCGCAGCCGCAAGGTCAATGTGTTATTCACCGTCGACCTGTTCAACGAAGGCGTCGACATTCCCGAGATCGACACCGTCCTGTTTCTGCGGCCCACCGAGAGTGCGACGGTATTTCTTCAGCAGCTTGGTCGAGGCCTCCGCCTGGCCGAGGACAAGCCCTGCCTGACGGTGCTTGATTTTATAGGCGCCCAGAACGCCAACTTCAGGTTCGATCTTCGCTATCGGGCACTCACGGGGGTGAGCCGGCGGAGGCTAGGACCCGAGATCGAGCATGGATTCCCGACTCTGCCGGCAGGCTGTCACATCTCATTGGATCGGGTGGCGGCGAAGCTGGTGCTGGATAGCGTGCGTGCTTCCCTTAAGGTCGATTGGAAAGGCATGGTTGCCGAGCTGCGGGGGCTGGGCGATGTGGCCCTGGGCACCTTCCTGGAGGAAACCGGCTTCGCTTTGGACGACATCTATCGTCGAAGGCATGGCGGTTGGGCCGGCCTGAGGAGGCTGGCCGGCTTCGACAAGCGGGGGCCGGGTCCTGACGATGCCAAGTTGGCCGGTGCGATCGGCCGCATGCTGCATATCGACGATCTGGAACGGCTGGCTTTCGTGCGGAATCTGCTCAAGGAGCCGGGGTCGCTGGCGGTTCCGCCGCTCGACACCCGGGAGGGCCGCCTCTTGGCGATGCTGCACTTTTCGTTGTGGGGGCCGGGCGAGTCCCTCGATCGTATGGCCGATGACCTGCGCCGGCTGCGGGAGAACCCGGCCCGGCAGGAGGAACTTGAACAGCTGGCGCCGCTGCTAACCGAGCGAATCCGACGAGTGACGCACGCCGTCGACTCCGAAGGTCGGGTGCCGTTGCACGTGCACGGGCGGTACAGCCGAGATGAGGCCCTGGCAGCGTTCGGCGTGGCCAATCCCAACTCGGTTCGCCAGGGAGTCCTGTTCGTGAAGGAAGAGAAATCGGACTTGTTCTTCGTCACTCTGAGGAAGACGGAGGCGCACTATTCCCCGACCACGATGTACAACGACCGGGCCATCACCTCAAGACTGTTTCAATGGGAGTCGCAGAGCACGACAGCGGAGGCGTCGCCGACCGGCCAGCGGTACGTCCGTCACCGGAAGCTGGGCAACAAGGTCCACATCTTCGTCAGGGAGACAAAGGAAGCCGATGGCGACCTCGGGGCCCCTCCTTATCTCTATGCCGGCCCGGCGATTTACTTGAGCCACTCCGGTGAGCGGCCGATGCGAATCATCTGGACGCTTGAGCACGAGTTGCCCGCGGATCTTTTCCTTGCGGCGAGGGTGGCTGCGAGCTGATCCACGCAATCCTCTCCTCTGACATCGATACTTGAATGATCGGAGCGCAATTCGACGTAGACCGGCACCGGCGGGACGTTCAGTCTCTTCAATCCAAGATCGCCGCCGAGTCCAGCAAAGTCGCATCGGCACGTGAGCGGGATAGCGAAGCCCGACAACAAGCAGCTAAGGTCCTCCTCGCCCTCTTCAAAAAGCAGCAAACTCCGGGAGTCTGACCCGTTACGGCAAAGAATCCATTGAAGCTGAGAAAAGGCGGGTCGGGCTCTTCGAGAAGCAATTAGCTGACAAACAAAGGGCGTTGTATCAAGCGCACGCTGTTGCTCAGTTGTTCTCTCCTTGTCTAGCGCGAGTTTCCGGGCTCTGAACCCCCTCC